>DATFGS010000565.1:0-13526 GCA_035249225.1 Candidatus Methylomirabilota bacterium
TGCTCGTGGCCGCGCTCGCGTTCGGCGTCCACGCGATCGCGCGGGCCAGCGCGGCGGGCGGCGGCTCGGCGGAGGTCGCGGTGATCCAGCCGTCGATCGAGCAGACGATCAAGTGGGATCCGGCGCGCCACGCGCAGATCCTGGACATCTACGAGCGGCTCACCCGGGAGGCCGCGCGCGACCGGCCCGCGGTGGTGCTCTGGCCGGAGACCGCGACGACCATCTTCCTGCGCGGGGACCCGGTGCTCCTCGAGCGCCTGCGCCGCCTGTCCGAGGAGGTCGGCACCCCGATCCTGGTGGGCTCGATCGACCGGCGGGAACGGCCCCGGGAGCAGTTCCTGAACAGCGCATTTCTGCTGACCGGACAAGGGATTACGGCCAAGTATGATAAGATTCACCTGGTTCCGTTCGGGGAGTACGTCCCGCTCGCGAGTCTGCTCGGCTTCGTGAAGAGCTGGGCAGAGTTCATCTCGGAATTCGGCACCGGTGACGTCGAGACCGTGTTTCCGCTACCGGGCGCGCCGTTCGGAACCGTGATCTGCTACGAGGTCATCTTCCCCGAGCTGTTCCGGGGATTCGTGGTCCGCGGAGCGGCGTTCATGGCCAACATCACCAACGACGCGTGGTTCGGGGAGACGAGCGGCCCCTGGCAGCACCTGGGGATGCTACCGCTCCGCGCGGTCGAGCACCGGGTGGCCATCGCGCGCGCCGCCAACACCGGCGTCTCCGCCTTCGTGGAGCCCACCGGACGGATCGGCCCGACGCTGCCGCTGCTCGAGCGCGGCATCCTGCGCCGCCGCATCGCGCTCCGCGACCGGACCACGCTCTACACGCGATTCGGCGACTGGCTCGTCTACGCCAGCGCCGGGGTGGGGGCGGCCGGCGTCGCCCTCGCCCTCTACCGGAGGTCACCCGCGTCATGCTAGGCGAGCTCAAGCGTGACGTGGCCGAGCTCGACAAGCGGCTCGACGATCTCCGAGGGCATCTTTGACCTCCCCGCCAAGGAGGCCCGGCTCGGCCTGATCGACGCCGAGATGTCGTCGCCCAGCTTCTGGGACGACACCCGCAAGGCGCAGGGCCTCGTCCAGGAGCGCGCCGAGCTGGCGCGCACCGTCACCACGTTCAAGGAGCTGGCCGGGCGGGCGGAGGAGACGCGCCTGCTCTGGGAGATGGCCACCGAGGCGGGCGACGAGAGCGTGACCGCGGAGATCCAGGAAGGCCTCACGCGGCTCGGGGAAGAGCTCGAAGCCTTCGAGCTGAAGATCATCCTCTCGCGGCCCCAGGACAAGAAGAACGCGATCCTGTCGATTCACCCGGGCGCGGGCGGAACCGAATCTCAGGACTGGGCCCAGATGCTCATGCGGATGTACCTGCGCTGGGCGGAGCGCGCCGGCTTCAAGGCCGAGGTCGTGGACCTGCTCGCGGGCGAGGAAGCGGGGATCAAGTCCGCGACCATCGAGATGAGCGGGGAGTACGCCTACGGGCATCTGAAGGGCGAGACCGGCGTGCACCGGCTGATCCGCATCTCCCCGTTCGACGCCTCCCGGCGCCGCCACACCTCCTTCGCCTCCGTCGCGGTCATCCCCGAGGTCGAGGACGTCGAGGTGGTCGTGCGCGACGAGGATCTCCGGGTGGACGTCTACCGCTCCTCGGGGCCGGGCGGGCAGGGGGTGAACACCGCGGACTCCGCGGTGCGCATCACCCACCTACCGAGCGGCCTCGTGGTGGCCTGCCAGAACGAGCGCTCGCAGCTCCGCAACCGCGACACCGCCATGCGCATCCTCAAGTCACGCCTGTTCCAGATCTACGAGCAGAAGCAGAAGCAGGAGCTGGCCGACCTGACCGGGGAGAAGAAGGACATCGCGTTCGGGAGCCAGATCCGGACCTACACGTTCGCGCCCTACCAGATCATCAAGGACCACCGGACCGGGATCGAGGTGGGCAACGTGGAGGCGGTGATGGACGGCGGGCTCGATCCCTTCATCCGTGCCTACCTCACCATGGCGCGGCCGACGCCGCCCGCGTGAGCGCGCGCTCATGACCACGCCGCCCGGGCTGCCGCCCGACCTCAACGAGCAGATGCGCCGCCGCCGGGAGAAGCTCGAGACCTGGCGGGCCCGCGGGGTGAACCCGTTCGGCGCGCGCTTCCCGCTCAGCCACTGGGCGGGCACGCTGCAGGCGCGCTTCAAGGACGCCGACGAGGCCGCGCTGCAGAGCGCGGGCGCGGTCGCCCTAGCCGGCCGGGTCATCGCGATGCGTCACCACGGCAAGACCTGCTTCGCGGTGCTGCGCGACCAGTCGGGCCAGATCCAGCTCTACGCCCGCGCCGACGTGCTGGGCGACGCGTACCCCTCGTTCGTGGACCTCGACGTCGGCGACCTCGTCGGGGTCACCGGCGATCTCTTCCGCACCCGCACCGGCGAGCTCACGGTGGCGGTCAAGCAGTTCGAGTTCCTCACCAAGGCCCTCCGCCCGCTCCCCGAGAAGTGGCACGGCCTCAAGGACGTGGAGACGCGCTACCGCCGGCGCTACGTGGACCTGATCGTCAACCCCCAGGTCCGCGAGGCCTTCGTGATGAAGAGTCGCCTCATCGCGGCGATGCGCGCCTTCTTCGACGCGCGCGGCTTCCTCGAGGTGGAGACTCCGATGATGCAGCCGATCCCGGGGGGCGCCGCGGCCAAGCCGTTCGTCACCCACCACAACGCGCTCGACATGCCGCTCTACCTGCGCATCGCGCCCGAGCTGTATCTCAAGCGCCTCGTGGTGGGCGGCCTCGAGCGCGTCTACGAGATCAACCGCAACTTCCGCAACGAGGGGATGTCCGCCCAGCACAACCCCGAGTTCACGATGCTGGAGTTCTACCAGGCCTACGCCGATTACCAGGACCTCATGCAGCTGACCGAGGAGCTCTTCGGCCACCTCGGGCAGACCCTGCTCGGCCGGGACGAGCTCACCTACCAGGGCGAGACGATCCGCCTCGCTCCTCCGTGGCGCCGGCTGCCGTTCTTCGGGGCGCTCGGCGAGGCGCTCGGCGGCCCGGTGACCCCGGACACCGACGCGCGCGCGCTCGGCGAGGCCGCCACGCGCCGGGGCGGGTTCGCGGCCGATCGCAAGACGCAGGCGGTGCTGCGGGGCGAGCACGGCCCGGTCGCGCTGTGGAAGGAGATCTTCGACACGCTCGTCGAGCCCACCCTGGTGCAGCCCACCTTCGTGGTGGACTTCCCGATCGAGCTGTCGCCGCTCTCCAAGCAGAAGGAGGGGCAGCCACGGCTGGTGGACCGGTTCGAGCTCTACGTCTGCCGCCGCGAGATCGCCAACGCGTACTCCGAGCTGAACGACCCGATCGACCAGCGCCGCCGCTTCGAGGAGCAGGCCAAGGAGCGCGAGCAGGGCGACGAGGAAGCGCACTGGATGGACGAGGACTTCGTGCGCGCGCTGGAGTACGGGCTGCCCCCCACCGCGGGGGAGGGGATCGGCATCGACCGGCTCGCCATGCTGTTCACCGACTCCGCGTCGATCCGGGACGTGATCCTCTTCCCGCACCTCCGGCCCGAACGGGGCGGCGCGGACGACGGCGACGCGGACGGGGAGGCGGGCGGCTGATGCTGCGCCGCATGCCCTTCGAGGTGTTCCTCGGGCTCCGCTACCTGCGCGCGCGCGGCCACCGGGCCAACCTCTCGCTCTTCGTTTGGATCGGCGTCGGGGGCGTCTTCCTGGGCGTGAGCGCGCTCATCGTGGTCCTCGCGGTGATGACCGGCTTCCAGGACGGCATCCGGGACAAGATCATCTCGGCCAACCCGCACGTGCTGATCATGGAGGCGGGCGGGCGCGGCGTCGCGGACGGCGGCGCCCTCGCGGAGCGGGTGGCCCCGGTCCCGGGCGTCGTCTCGGCGACGCCGTTCGTCCTCCAGCAAGCGCTGTTCACCTCGCCGAGCGGCGGCGCCACCGGCGGGCTCCTGCGCGGGGTGGACCTCGCGACCCCGGCGGTGCGCAACGCGATCGGCGCGCAGGTGCGCTTCGGCAGCATCGACCCGGTGCTCAAGGGATCGGAGCCCGCCCTCCTCCTGGGCCGCGAGCTGGCCCGGAGCCTCGGGGTGGCGCCGGGCGACCACGTCACCGTGATCTCCCCGCAGGGGGCCATGACCGCGGTGGGCCTCGTGCCCAAGATGCGGCGCTTTCTGGTGGCCGGCTGGGTCGAGGTCGGCATGTACGAGTACGACGCCTCGCTGGCCTACACGTCGCTGGCCTCCGCCCAGGAGTTCGCGGGCCTGGGCGACCGCGTGACCGGCGTGGAGGTGAAGCTCGCCAATCCCTTCGACGCCAAGGACGTGGGCCGGACCATCGCGGGCCAGCTCAAGGGCCCGTACTGGATCCGCGACTGGATGGACATGAACCGCAATCTGTTCGCGGCGCTCCAGCTCGAGAAGCTGGCGCTCTTCGTCATCGTCACCATCATCGTTTTGGTGGCGGCCTTCGCGATCATCGGCCACCTGGTCCTGCTGGTGGCCGAGAAGCGGAAGGAGATCGGGATCCTCAAGGCGATGGGCGCGGGGGCGGGGAGCATCGGGAGCGTGTTCCTGGTGGCCGGAATGCTGATCGGGGTGGGGGGGACCGTGGCCGGCAGCGCCTTCGGGCTGCTCCTGATCTGGGTGCAGAACACCTACAAGATCATCCGCCTGGCCGGCGACGTGTACCAGATCAGCTACCTGCCGATGAAGCTGACCGGCTCCGACTTCGCGATGATCGTGGGCTCCACCCTCGTCATCTCCTTCCTCGCGACGCTGTCGCCGGCCCGCCGGGCCGCGCGCATGGATCCGATCGAGGTGCTCCGTTATGAGTGAGCCCCTGGTCGTCGCGGAGGAGCTTGAGCGCGAGTACCGGATGGGGCCGGAGCCGGTGCGGGTCCTCCGCGGGGTGAGCCTGACCGTGAACGCGGGCGAGAGCATCGCGATCATCGGCGCGTCCGGGGTCGGCAAGTCCACCCTCCTGCACCTGCTGGGCACGCTCGACCGGCCGACCGGCGGTCGCGTGATCTTCGCCGGCGAGGACGTGTCGGCGCGGACCGACGCGGCCCTGGCGCGGCTGCGCCGCACCGAGGTGGGCTTCATCTTCCAGTTCTACAACCTGCTCGGCGAGATGACCGCGCTGGAGAACGCCATGCTGCCGGCCCTGCTGCAGCGGGCCAGCGTCCCCGAGGCCCGCGAGCGGGCGGCGGCGGCGCTCCAGGAGGTCGGGCTCGGCGACCGGGAGGGGCACCGGCCCGGTGAGCTGTCCGGAGGCGAGCAGCAGCGCGTCGCCATCGCCCGCGCGCTCGTCGGCCGGCCCCGCCTGATCCTGGCCGACGAGCCCACCGGCAACCTGGACCCGAAGACGAGCGAGGTCATCTGGGATCTCTTCCTCCGTCTCCAGGCCGAGCGCCACCTCGCGTTCGTGATCGCCACGCACAATCACGAGCTCGCCCGGAAGGCGGACCGCGGCTACCGGCTGGTGGACGGTCGAGCGGTGCCCTGGCCATGAGTCCACGAGTTTCAAGGGGTTACGGGAGCGTGACGAAGCGTGTCACAAGAAAGGGCTAGGTCGGCGGGGCCGGAAGGCATATACTCATCGCAGGTTTAGGGAGCATCGGGGCGCAGTCGGGGCCCCCGGCGAGCCATAACCCGAAGTCAGAAAGGCGCGAGGTCACCCACAGTGTTCGAGCGATTCACGGAGCGGGCGCGTCGGGTCATCATCCTGGCCAGGGAAGAGGCAGGGCGGTTCCGTCACGATTTCGTCGGGACCGAGCACATTCTTCTCGGCCTCATCCGTGACGGCGAGGGCATCGCCACCGCGGTCCTGCAGCGTCTCGGGCTGCGCCTCGAGACGGTGAAGGCGGAAGTCGAGCGGGCGCTGGCCGGCTTCCCCAAGACGCTCACGTTCGGTGAAGTGCCCTTCACGCCGCAGGCCAAGCGCGTCCTCGAGCTGTCCATCGAGGAAGCCCGCCAGCTCGGCCACAACTACATCGGCACGGAGCACCTGCTCCTCGGTCTGATGAAGGAAGGCCAGTCGATCGCGGCCAAGATTCTCGAGTCCCTGGGCGCCCGCCTGGACGAGGTCCGCCAGGAGACGCTGGCCCTGCTCGGCGACCAGTACTACCCGCGCCCGAAGAAGCGCTCGCAGACCCCGGTCCTCGACGAGTTCGCCCGCGATCTCACGCAGCTGGCCCGGGAGAGCAAGCTCGACCCGGTCATCGGCCGCGAGACCGAGATCGAGCGGGTCATCCAGATCCTGGCGCGCCGGACCAAGAACAACCCCGTCCTGATCGGCGAGCCCGGCGTGGGCAAGACCGCCATCGTGGAGGGCCTGGCCCAGCGGATCGTGGGGCACGAGGTGCCCGACGTGCTGGCCCAGAAGCGCCTGCTGCAGCTCGACCTGGGCGCCCTCGTGGCCGGGACCAAGTACCGCGGCCAGTTCGAGGAGCGGCTCAAGGCGGTCATGAAGGAGATCCGGCAGTCCGAGAACGTGGTCCTGTTCCTGGACGAGCTGCACACGCTGATCGGGGCCGGCGCGGCCGAGGGGGCGATCGACGCCTCCAACATGCTCAAGCCCGCCCTGTCCCGCGGCGAGATCCAGACCATCGGCGCCACCACGCTGGACGAGTACCGCAAGTACATCGAGAAGGACGGCGCGCTCGAGCGGCGCTTCCAGCCGGTCATCGTCCGCGCCCCCTCCGTCACCGAGGCGGTCGAGATCATCAAGGGCCTGCGCCACAAGTACGAGGCCCATCACCGGGTCAAGATCACCGACCGGGCGATCGACGCGGCGGTGAAGCTGGCCGACCGCTACATCACCGACCGGCAGCTCCCGGACAAGGCGATCGACGTGATCGACGAGGCCTCGTCCCGGACACGCCTGATGGCGCTGACCCCGCCTCCCGAGATCAAGGAGCTGGGCAAGGAAGTCGAGCGGGTGGTGCGCGAGAAGGACATGTACCTGGAGGCGCAGGAGTTCGAGAAGGCCGCCTCGCTCCGCGAGAAGGAGAAGCTGCTGCGCGGGCGCGACGAGGACATGAAGCGCGAGTGGGACAAGCGCAAGGGCAAGGGCCCGCAGACGGTGAGCGAGGAGGACATCGAGTACATCGTCTCCCGCTGGACCGGGATCCCGCTCTCCAAGCTCGAGGAGAAGGAGTCGGCGAAGCTCGCCCGCATGGAAGAGGCGCTGCACGGTCGCATCGTGGGCCAGGACGACGCGGTGGCCGCGGTCTCGCGGGCCATCCGGCGCTCCCGGGCCGGCCTCAAGGACAGCCGCCGACCGGTGGGCTCGTTCATCTTCCTGGGCCCCACCGGCGTGGGCAAGACCGAGCTGGCCCGGACCCTCGCCGAGTATCTCTTCGGCGACGAGAACGCCCTGATCCGGGTGGACATGTCCGAGTACATGGAGAAGTTCTCGGTGTCGCGGCTCCTCGGCGCCCCTCCCGGCTACGTGGGCTACGAAGAGGGCGGGTTCCTGACCGAGAAGGTCCGCCGCCGCCCGTACTCGGTGGTCCTGTTCGACGAGATCGAGAAGGCGCATCCGGACGTCTTCAACATGCTGCTGCAGGTCCTGGACGACGGCCGCCTCACCGACTCGGTGGGCCACGTGGTCGACTTCAAGAACACGATCCTGATCATGACCTCCAACCTCGGCACCAGCTTCATCGGCAAGCGCGTGTCGCCCGGCTTCCTGCCCGAGGGAGAGGACCGCACCCACGACAAGATGAAGGAGCGGGTGCTCGAGGAGCTCAAGCGGGCGTTCCGGCCCGAGTTCATCAACCGCATCGACGATACGATCGTCTTCCACGCCCTCAGCAAGGAAGACATCACCAAGATCGTGCGGATGATGATCAGCCGGATCAATACCCAGCTGGGCGAGAAGAGCATCACGATCGAGCCCACCGAGGCCGCCCTCGATCTCCTGGTCGAGAAGGGGTACGATGCGACCTACGGAGCCCGGCAGCTCCGTCGCACGATCCAGAAGCACGTCGAGGATCCGCTGGCCGAGGCCATCGTGCGCGGGCAGTTCGCCGACGGAGCCCGGATCGAAGTCGCGGCGGAGGGGCAAGATCTCGTCTTCCGGGAGATCCAGGTGGTGGAGCCCCGGCTGGCGCTGGCGGAACACTGAACCCAGGCACACGAACTCACGTCCTTGAAGACCGCTCGGGGGAGATGCGCTCTCTCCATTTTTTTTGCCCTGCTCCTGGGGCCCCTCCCGGCGCTTGCGCAGTCTCCCACCGCTCCTCCCGAGCGCCCGATCCTCGTCAAGGAGATCGCGGTCCAGGGTAACCGCCGGGTCCAGGAAGCGGTCATCCTGGGGCGGGTGACCCTCAAGATCAACACCCCGTTCGTCGCCAACCGCACCGCCGAGGACATCCGGGCCATCTTCTCGCTAGGCTTCTTCGACGACGTCCAGGTCCGGGTGGAGGACTTCGAGGGCGGGGTCAAGCTCACCTACGTGGTGACCGAGCGGCCCTTCGTCCGCGACGTCCTCTTCTCGGGGAACAAGAAGCAGGACTCGTCGACCCTGCTGGAGAAGATCGAGCTCAAGCTGGGCACCGTCTACAACCCGGTGGAGGTCAACCGGGCCACCGACAAGCTCAAGGACTTCTACGAGACCGAGGGATACTACGAGGTCGGCATCACCCCGGAGGTCGAGAAGCTCGCGGACGGCGACGTGACCGTCACCTTCAAGATCGCGGAAGGCCGGCGCATCACCATCGAGCAGATCGTGATCGAGGGGACGCAGGGCCTCACCCCGAAGCAGGTCCGGGCCGCGATGGAGACCCAGGAGCGGGAGTTCTACATCCTGCGGGGGACCGTCCAGCGGCAGCGCCTGGACGAGGACATCGACCGCATCATCCAGCTCTACAACGACAACGGCTACGTGCAGGCGCGGGTCGAGAAGTCGGAGATCAACGTGGACCGGGAGAACGCCCGGGCCACCGTCCGCGTCGTGGTGGTGGAAGGTCCCCAGTTCAAGGTCGGCGGCGTGGACGTGACCGGCAACTCGATCCTCCCGCAGGAGGAGATCCGCAAGCGCATCCAGCTCAAGTCGGGCGACGTCTTCTCCCGGACCAAGCTCCGGGACAGCGTCACCGGCGTGGCCGATCTCTACAGCGCGATCGGGCGCGCGTCCGCCGACGTGAGCCCGAACACCATGCAGGACACCCCCAACCGGCTCGTCAACGTGGTATTCGAGGTGGTGGAGGGCCCCGAGACCTACGTCGAGCGCATCAACATCTCGGGCAACACCCGCAGCGAGGAGAAGATCCTGCGGCGGGAGATCCCGATGGCGGAGGGTGACCTCTTCACCACCCAGAAGCTCACCCGGGCCAAGCAGCGCCTGACCAACCTGAACTACTTCGACAAGGTGGAGGCCAAGACCGCCCCCGGCTCGTCCAAGGACAAGATCGTCGTCAACATCGACGTGACCGAGAAGCCGACCGGCCTCTTCTCGATCGGCGGCGGCTACAGCTCCCAGGACGGCGTCCTCGGCACCCTCGACCTCTCCCAGCGCAACTTCCTCGGCAAGGGCTGGGAGGTGTTCCTCCGCCTGCGCGGCGGCGAGCGCCTGCAGACCGGCACCATCGGCTTCACCGAGCCCTGGCTCTTCGACCGGCCCCTCGCGGCCGGGTTCGACATCTTCAACACCCGCCGCATCCTGCCCGACTACACCGTCAACTCGCTCGGCGGCGACATCCGGCTCGGGCACCCCATCGGGGAGTACTCGCGCTGGAACGCGCTGTACCGGGTCAGCCAGGATCGCATCAGCGACGTCAACGCCCTGGGCAGCCCGGAGCTCCTCTCCGAGGAGGGCACGCACCTCACGTCGCTGGTCGGGCTGAGCCTGAGCCGCGACACCCGCGACAGCGTCTTCGACCCCACCCGGGGCAGCACGGTGTCGATCGGCCTCGACTTCGCGGGGGTGGGCTTCGGGGAGCGCTTCGTCCGGAGCGTGTTCACCACGACCTACTACCAGCCGACGCCCTGGCTGGACCACGTGTTGAGCTTCCGGCTGATGGCCGGCTACTCGATCGGCTGGGACAAGGACCCGGTGCCGCTGTTCGAGCGCTTCTACCTGGGCGGCTCGAACTCGCTCCGGCAGTTCAAGTCGCTCCAGGTCTCCCCCCGGGACAGCACGGGAACCCGGGTCGGAGGCAACTCCGAGCTCCTGGGCACGATCGAGTACCAGATCCCGCTTTTCTTCGGGATCAAGGCCGCCATCTTCTACGATGTAGGGAACGTATGGGGCCCCGACATCTCGGGCGGCAGCAAGATCGACCTTTCGGACCTCCGGCACGGGGCGGGGATGGGCTTCCGATGGAACTCGCCGTTCGGCCCCATCAAGGTGGACTATGGGATCAAACTCGACCAGAAGAAGGGCGAGAGCCTCGGGAACTTCAACTTCTCGGCGGGCTCTTCCTTCTAGCTGAGGAGGCGGAATGATGCGACGCACCGCAGTGTGGTGGACGGCCACCGCCCTGGCCCTCGGGATGGGTGTCGGAGGCGCGGTCTGGGCCCAGGCCCAGACGCCCGCGGCGGGCTCGAACGGGCGGGTGGCCATCGTGGACGTCCAGCGGATCCTCGCTCGCTCGGTGGCGGGAGCGGCCGCGCGCGAGCAGCTCGAGAAGGACAAGGCGGCGATGCAGCGCCAGCTCGACGGGCAGAAGACCGAGCTCGAGAAGATGCGCGACGAGCTGGAGAAGAAGGGGCAGCTCCTCTCCGTGGACGCGCGCCGCGAGAAGCAGGACGCGATGGAGCGCAAGGTGCGGGACGTGCGCCGGCTCGTGGACGACCTCCAGGCGCAGCTGCAGAAGAAGGAGGACGCGCTGCTCCAGAAGGTCCTCCAGGACGTGGCGGGTCTGATCCAGCGCCTGGGCAAGGACCGTGGGTTCGCGATCGTCCTCGAGCGGCAGCGGGCGGGAGTGCTCTACAACTCGAACGACTCCGACCTCACCGACGAAGTCCTCAAGGCCTACGACGACCAGACCAAGAAGGCCACGAAGTAAGTGAGCGACGGCGCCTCGTTCACGCTCGGCCGACTCGCCGACGCGCTCGGGGCGTCGCTGCTGGGCGACGCGGCGCGCGTGGTGACCGGGGTGGCCCCGCTCGAGACCGCGGGCCCCGAGCACGTGTCCTTCGTCACCGATCGCAAGTACCTCCGGCAGGCCGGAGCCAGCCGCGCGGGGGCCTTCCTGGTGTCCCGCGACGTGACCGGCCTGCCCGGCGCACTCCTGCAGGTCGACCGCCCGCAGCAGGCCATGATCGCGCTGATCGAGCTCTTCCATCCCGAAGCGCCCGTCGCGCCCGGCGCGCACCCGGCGGCCTGCGTGGCCGAGGGCGCGCGGATCGACCGGACCGCCTCGGTGGGGGCGCTCGCGGTGGTGGAGGCGGGCGCGGTGATCGGCGCGCGCAGCCGGGTCGGGGCGCTGTCGTTCGTGGGCGCGGGGGCCGTGCTCGGCGAGGACGTCCGGCTCCATCCCCGGGTCGTCGTGCGCGAGGGCGTCCGGATCGGAAACCGGGTCATCGTCCACTCCGGCGCGGTGCTCGGCGCCGACGGCTTCGGCTACGCCTTCGACGGGCGCGCGCACCGCAAGATCCCGCAGGTGGGCGGCCTCCGCATCGAGGACGACGTGGAGATCGGGGCCAACGCGGCCATCGACCGCGCCACCCTCGGCGACACGGTGGTGCGGCGCGGCACCAAGATCGACAACCTGGTCCAGATCGGCCACAACTGCGACGTCGGCGAGGACGTGATCCTGGTCTCCCAGGTGGGCATCGCCGGCTCGTCGCGCGTGGGCAACCGGGCGATGCTGGCGGGCCAGGTGGGCATCGCCGATCACGTGGAGGTCGGGGCGGGCGCGATCCTCACCGCCAAGTCGGGCGTGCCCAACGACGTGCCGGCCGGCGAGATCTGGGGCGGCATTCCGAGCCGCCCGCTGGCCGAGATGAAGCGCATCTGGGCCGGTGAGACCCAGCTCCCGGAGCTGATCAAGCGGGTGCGCGCGCTCGAGAAGCGCGTTCGGGAGCTGGAGGAGCGGCCGA
Source organism: Candidatus Methylomirabilota bacterium (assembly GCA_035249225.1). GTDB lineage: Bacteria > Methylomirabilota > Methylomirabilia > Rokubacteriales > CSP1-6 > CAMLFJ01. Next base: position 12,057 of record DATFGS010000565.1, read on the forward strand.
CGTGATCCATCCCACCGCGCTCATCGATCCCCGGGCGGAGCTGGCCTCCGACGTGCGGGTCGGCCCCTATTCCATCATCGGGCCGGAGGTGCGCGTCGGCGCGGGGGCCGAGATCGGCGCCCACGTGGTGCTGGAGGGCCGGGTCCGGGTGGGCGCCCGCGGCCGCGTCGGCCACGGCGCGATCATCGGCGGCGTGCCCCAGGACCTCAAGTTCCGCGAGGGCACCCCGGTGGGAGTCACCCTCGGCGACGATACGGTGGTGCGCGAGTACGTGACCATCCATCGCGCCACCCACGAGGGCCACGACACCGTGGTGGGCCGTCACTGCCTCATCATGGCCTCGAGCCACGTGGCCCACGATTGCGTGCTCGGCGACCACGTCATCGTCATCAACTACGCGGGCCTGACCGGGCACATCACGGTCGGGGATCGCGTGACCATCGGCGGCCTCACCGGCATCCATCCGTTCAGCCGCATCGGGACCTACGCCTACATCGGCGGCTGCTCCAAGGTCACCCAGGACGTCCCGCCCTTCGTCATCGCGGACGGCGCGCCCGCGGTCGCGCGCGGGGTCAACGTGGTGGGCATGCGTCGCGGCGGGATCGACGCGGCCTCGCGGCGCCGCGTGCAGACCGCCTTCCGGCTGCTCTACCGCTCGGGCATCGCCCCCGGCTCCGCGGTCAAGCGGGTCCGGGCCGAGCTCGGCGATCATCCCCTGGTGGCACAGCTCGTGGAGTTCGTGGAAACCGCCAAGCGCGGGGTCGTTCCCGGCCCGGGCCGCGGCGATCACGATCGGGCGGAAGCGGTGGAGGAGGGGATCTCGTGAGCCAGGCGGCCGAGCCGAAGATCCGGGGCGCGGTGGTCGGCGCCGGGCACATGGGCCAGTACCACATCCTGGCCCTGGCCGAGATCTGGGGGGTGGAGCTGGTCGGGGTGGTGGACGCCGATTTCGCCAAGGCCGAGCGAGTCGCGGCCCCCTACGGGGCACGGGCCTACCGCGATCACCGCGAGCTGGCCGGGCAGATCGACTTCGCCACGGTGGCGGTGCCGACCGAGCAGCACTTCGCGATCGCGCGCGACCTCCTCGAGGCGGGCGCCCACGTGCTCGTCGAGAAGCCGATGACCGCGACCCTGGAGGAGGCCAAGGAGCTCTTCCGCATCGCCCGCGAGCAGAACCGGGTGCTGCACGTGGGCCACGTCGAGCGCTTCAACGGCGCGGTACAGGAGCTCCGCAAGATCGTGGAGCGGCCCATCCTCATCGAGTCGCGCCGGCTCGGCCCCTTCGTGCCGCGGGTGCAGAACGACTCGGTGGTGATGGACCTCATGATCCACGACATCGACATCGTGCTGGGTCTGGTGGACGGCGAGCCGCGCAAGATCACCGCGGTCGGCTCCTCGGTGCAGTCGCAGGTCACCGACGTGGCCACCGTGCAGATCGTCTTCGACTCCGGCGCGATGGCCACCATCACC
>DATFGS010000566.1:0-1277 GCA_035249225.1 Candidatus Methylomirabilota bacterium
TCCACCGTGACCTCCGGCTCGTCGAGATGCAGGCCGCGCTCGCGGTGCATGAAGAACGGCAGCTCCCCGGGGGCGATGCGGTACTCCCGGTTCCGCTCGCGGTCCACGTGCTGCAGCTCGTGGTTCACCGCGGCGAGCCGGTTGTGGCAGGCGCGCACCGTGTCGACCAGGCGATGGCCGGCCGAGTCCTCGTCGTCGTCGAGATCGCCCTCCGCGCGCTCCCCCTCCGGTCCCGGGTTGAGCGCGTTGATGAACATGCTGGTGATCGAACACGGGCCGGAGATCTCGATGCCGGGGGTGGCGAGGTCCTTCGGCACCGGCGGCACCTTCCAGTCGGACGTGGTGATCGCGCTCGCGGGCAAGGGCTCGGGCAGCCGACCCTGCTTGAGCGCGCGCGCGAGCCGCTCGTCCCGCTTGGCCCGCAGCGCGTGCGCGCGCGGCGCGAACTCGTCGCACAGGCGGACCAGGTAGTCGCGGAACTCGGGAGTGAAAAGGGCGGCCGCGCCCTCCACCGGGGCGAACTGCACCCGGTCGGCGGCGTTGCGGGAAGCTCCTGGGTTCGCCGGCATTGGCGTGGCTCCGTTCGGTATCAGGGCCGGGACTGGGCGCGGGCGCGCGCGCGGCCGCGCAGCAGGGCGCGGATCCCGAAGTAGGTGAAGGCGTCCTTGAGGTTGGAGAAGAGCCGCTGGACGCGCCCCATCTCCTGGCTGGTCACGTACTCCATCGTGTACACGACGCGGCGCTCGCCCTCCTGCGAGGGGCTCACCCCGTGGTAGACCTTGTCGCCGTTGAAGATCACCATCGAGCCGGGCTCGGTGGCCACCGCGAGATCGACCGGCGCCCGGCCGGGCTGGCGCGTGTGCAGGCGGCACTGCAGCCGGCTGGAAGAATCCTGCACGAGGCCGAAGAGCACGGTGTAGCGCGCGCCCCGGTAGTAGGACGTGTCGTAGTGGTAGCCCATGTGGTCGCCCGGCTCGGTGTAGAAGTAGAGCGCGCAGGCGTGGGGATCCTCGTCCGGGCAGAGCTTGAGGTCCGCCCGCACCAGCCCGCTCAGGAAGCGGCGGAACCGCTCGGAGCGGTAGAAGGCGAGCAGCGCGGCGCCCTCGTCGGCGATCGCGTAGTGGCTGACGCTGCCCCCCTTCTTGTGGCGCGGGATGTAGTTCCGGTTGAGCCCCGGCTCGAGCCGGCGCACGTCGTCGAGCAGCGGCCCCACCGCGTCCGGCGGCAGGAACCGCGGGATGAACAGGAACTCGTCCTGCGCCCAGTACTCACGCTCG
>DATFGS010000567.1:0-1822 GCA_035249225.1 Candidatus Methylomirabilota bacterium
CCGACGAAGGGGCCCAGCAAGGTGCCGGTGCCGCCGAAGAGCGTCATGATCAGCACCGAGCCCGACATGGTCCAGTGGATGTTCTCGATCGGCACGAACTCGAGGACGACGGTGAGCAGCGCGCCGGCCAGCCCCGAGAAGAAGCCCGAGATCGCGAAGGCGGCGAGGCGGACGCGCCGGGTGTCGTAGCCGCACGCGGACGCGCGCGTCTCGTTGGCCTTCACCGCGCGCATCACGCGGCCGAGCGGGGAGCGGAGCAGATGGCGGATCGCGAGCATCGCGAGGAAGATGCAGGCCGCGATCACGTAGTAGCGGGTGATCGGCCGCTTGGAGAGCCGCCAGCCGAGCGGATCGCTCAGGTAGAGAATGGGCAGGTTGCCGAGGCCGTCGGTGCCGCCGGTCACCGGCGTCCACATGAGCACGATGTAGTAGAAGACCTGCGAGAGGGCGAGCGTGAGCATCGCCAGGTACACGCCGCGCTTGCGCAGGACGAGGACGCCCAGGATCAGGGAGGTGAGCAGGCCGCCGAGCGCACCGGCCAGGATGCTCAGCTCGAGCGGGAGATGATAGCGCGCGAGCAGGATGCCGGTGGCGTAGGCGGCCACGCCCAGGAACGCGGAGTGCCCGAGCGAGAGCACGCCCGCGTGGCCGAGGAGCACGTCGTAGGCCAGGGCGAACAGGCCGAAGACGAGGACCTCGGTGAGCAGGCCCAGGTAGAATGGCGTGTAGTCGGCGTAGAGCGGCGCGGTGGCCAGCACCAGCGCGGCCAGGACCAGGCCTTTCACTCCTCGGACATCCCCTCCTGGCCGAAGAGCCCGCGCGGCCGCACGAGCAGCACCAGGGCCATCGCGAGGTAGATGACCACGTCGGCCAGCACGTCGTAGACCATGCCGGTCAGCGCGAGCGTCTCCCCGATGAGGAGCCCGCCCGCGACCACCCCCAGGAACGTGCCCATCCCGCCGACCACCGTCACGATGAAGCACTCGATGAGCACGAGGCCCCCCATCTCCGGGGCCACCGCCACCAGCGGGGCGGTGATCACTCCCGCGAAGGCGGCGAGGGCCGCGCCGAGCGCGTAGGTGGTCGTCCAGGTGCGGGCCACGTTGATGCCCAGGAGCTGGACCATGAGGTTGTCGCTGGTCCCCGCCCGGATCACGAGGCCGAGGTTGGTCTTGTTGAGCAGGAGCCAGAGCAGGGGCAGCAGCGCGGCGGTGACGACCAGGATGAACACGCGGTAGCTGTGGACGTCCAGCGCTCCGATGCGGAACAGCGAGCCGGAGAGCGCCTCCGGGATCGCGAACGGCTTGCCGGGCCGGCCGAAGGTCATCCGCACCAGGTCCGGGATCATGATCGCGAGCCCGTAGGTCACGAGCACGCCCGCGAAGTTCGCGTTCTTGGTCCCGTAGATGCGCTTGAGCACCCCGCGCTCGACGAGGACGCCGACGAGGCCGACCGCGAGCGGCGCGGTGAGCAGGGCGAGCCAGAAGCTCCCGGTGAGCTGGATGGTCAGCCAGCCCGCGTAGGCGCCCAGCATGTAGAAGATCCCATGGGCGAAGTTGATGATGCCCATGAGCCCGAACACGATGGACAGGCCCAGCGCGACCAGGATCAAGATGCAGCCGTTCACCAGGCCGATGAAGAGCTGCGCGTACCAGACGTCGAGCGGAAAGCCGAAGAGCGTCAGATCGACTGGGCCCTAGATCTGCTGGCTGAGCGGCTTCTTCGGATCGAAGCCCTCACCCTCGCACGACTCGGAGGTGGTCTCGCCGCTCACGCTCTGCACGATGTCGAAGAAGTCCCACGCGTCCTTCATCGCGGAGGC
>DATFGS010000568.1:0-11486 GCA_035249225.1 Candidatus Methylomirabilota bacterium
TCGGGCAGCGGGCTCTCGTCGCGCTCCCGCGTGGCGCCGAGGGGATCGTCCGCGAGCATGCGCACGATGTCGGGCACGTCGCCCGCGCGCGCCCGCCGGAACGTCGGCGCGGCCTCAGGCATGCGTCACCTCGATCGCCAGCTCGCGCACGAAGCAGCCGGTGCCCCCCACGCGCGGGTGGCAGCGGCCGTCGCGCCGCTCGATCCAGACCCATACGCGGCCATCGCGGCCGATCTCCTGGCCCTGCTCGATGACCAGGGGCGCGGGCGCGTCCGGGTCGATGAACTCGAGGTGGTACGCGCCGAGCACGCCGGACGCGGTGCCGGTGACCGGGTCCTCCACCGTGCCCGAGCGGGGCGAGGAGAAGTGCCGCGCCTGCAGGTGCGCGTCGGGATGGATCGTCTCGACGCAGAACGGATGGATGGACGCGCCGGGCTGCCCGGTCAGCGCCGAGGGGAACTCGGCGGTGAGCGGCCGCATGCGCCGCATCGTGCCGAGCCCGTGCACCGGCACCACCAGGGTCCAGATCCCGGTGCTGCCGTAGAGGACCGGCAGATCGGCGCGCAGATCGTCCAGCCCGAGGCCGAGCACGCGGGCCAGCCGCGCGCGGTCACCTTCGAAGGATTCGAAGCGCGCGGGCGCCTGGGCCATGATCACCACCGGCTCGCTCGCGCCGCCCGCCTCCACCGTGACCGGCAGCACCCCGGCGCGCGTCTCGAGGGTGAGCCGCCGCGGGTAGCCGGCGCCGGGCAGGCGGCCGTGCTGGTGGAGCGCGACGAAGGAGCCGACGGTGGCGTGGCCGCACAGGTCCATCTCGTGGCCGGGCGTGAAGTAGCGCAGCCGCAGGTCGGCGACGGTGGAGGGCAGCACGAAGGCGGTCTTGTTGAAGCCGACCGCGCGGGCGATCGCCTGCATGGCCTGGTCGGAGAGGTCGCCCGCGTCGAGCACGACCCCGGCCGGGTTGCCCATGCCGGGCCGCGGCGCGAAGGCGTCGTAGTGCAGCACGCGCGCGGGCATCGGGCGCGCCGGGTGTCAGCTCCGGCAGCTCGCGGGCTTGTGCACGCGGGCGGTCGAGGCCGGGAACTTGGCGAGCTTGTCCGCGGGCCGGCGCGGACGCGGCACCAGCTCGCCGCCGCAGTTGGGGCAGCGGTCGTGGAGCACGGTCTCCGCGCAGGCGCGGCAGAAGGTGCACTCGAAGGAGCAGATGCGGGCGTCCTCGGAGCCCGGCGGCAGATCACGATCGCAGCATTCACAGCCCGGCCGCAGCTCGAGCATGTATAGTCTCCTTTCGCGGGACGAGCATAGCATCCGAGCCCAGGAGGAGGAGATGGCCAAGAGCGTGGTGACGCCCGAGCGGTTCGCCAAGGGCAGGACCTTCGACGAGTACATGCGGTACGTGGGGACCCCCGAGAACCTCGCCCGCGAGGCCTTCGGCAGCTACTTTCCGGACGGCGGCGCCCGGCCCGCGCCGCGCAAGGACAACAGCGCGGTGTTCCGCGAGCGCTACGCCCGCGCGCGCCTGAGCGACCACCAGGCCTCCGCCATCAAGTGGCTCGCGGCCCAGCCGGGCGGCCCCGCGAAGATCCTGGTGATCTCGGAGGACTGGTCCTCGGATTGCCGGCGCGACCTGCCGTGGCTCGCGCGGCTGGCGGAGGCGGGCGGGCTCGAGCTGCGCATCTTCAATCGCGACGGCGCCAAGGTCCTCGGCACGCGGCGCCCCGACCCGGCGGTCGCGCCCGACGCCAACTACGACATGATGCTCGAGTTCCTAAACGGCAAGGACGGCGCCGAGTGGGCGTCGGTGCCGGTGGTGGTGATCTACACGAAGGATCTCCAGGAGCTCCATCGCTACATGGAGTACCCGGCGATCTATCACAAGGACCCGGTGCGCGCCCATCAGCAGGCCGCGCGCGGCGGGGAGACCGCGGACCAGGCCCGGGAGCGAGGGATGCGGGAGTTCGCGGCCATGCAGGGCGGGCCGTTCTTCGACCTGTGGGCCGCCGCGTGCGTGGACGAGATCCTGAGCGCGCTCTACGAGAAGCGGATCCTCGCCACCACGTCAGCGGGCTGAGCGCGGCTCCATCAGCTCCAGGCGGTTGCCGAACGGGTCGTCGACGTAGACGCGGAGGTAACCCTCGAGGGGCTCGTCGGTGGTCACGGGGTGGCCGGCTCCCCGCAGCTCGGCGATCAGGGCGTCGAGCCCGCTGACCAGCAGGCCCGGGTGCGCCTTCCGCGCGGGGCGGAAGTCGGGATCCACGCCCAGGTGGACCTTGACCGGGCCGCGCTCGAACCAGACCCCGCCGCGCGCGGCGAGCGCCGGCGGCTTGGCCAGCTCGGGGATTCCGAGCAATCCGGCGTAGAAGGCGCGCGCCTCCGCCTCGCGGCCGGCCGGCATGGCGAGCTGCACGTGATCGACGCCGATGATGGGCACGGTCTCATCTCCTCCGCATCAGCAGGGCACGGGATAGGTGAGGACCAGGCGGTCCACCGGATACTGCGCGCTCGCGTCGAAGCAGCCGACCGTTCGAGAGAGCGGATCGTGAAGATCCTCGGGATCGGCCCCGCGCTGCAGCTCGAGGTGCACGTGCTCGTAGCCCGGCCACGCCCGCTGTCCCGTGGTGCCCAGCGCGCCGATCCGCTGCCCGCGGGTGACCGTGTCACCGACCTTCACCGAGATCGCGGACAGATGGCAGTGGATGGTCCGGTATCCGTGCGGGTCGTGGACCACCACCACGATGAGGCCGCAGAGGTCTCCGCTGTCGCGCGCCACCGTGATCCGGCCCTCCGCGGCGGCGAGCACGTCCGCGCCGACGGGGGCCTTGACGTCGATACCGCGGTGCCGGTCCAGCCGCGGGTAACCCTCGGCCCCGCGCCAGTCGCCGAACCCGGTGAGGATGCGCGGCGCGCCCGGGGCCGAGGGCGTCATCATGTGCACGAATCGCGTGCCGGGCAGCACCACGAACAGCACGGTCGCGACGGCCAGCATCACCAGCCGGATGGTGGAGCGGCGCTCGCCGTGGCGGAGGTTGCGGGCGGCCCGGATCACGGAGCGCACGAGCAGCGCGGCGCCGGCGATCGCGAGAGCGGGGAAGAGGAACCGCGGCGTCCGCTGCGCGATCGCCGGAGAGGACGCGCTCGCGAAAACGACGATCAGGAGCGGGAGGGTGAGCCAGCGGAGCCAGGCGGTCACCGGGGATCGGTCTTCAGGTCCGGCACCACGTACTGATCCCACCAGCCCGGCACCGACTCGATGTGCTCGGCCACGTCGATCCATACCCCGGCCGGGTCGAAGAGGCCGAAGCGACGCTGGTCGAAGGGCGCGAGCAGCGCGACGAAGCCGACCGCCCGGATCACGGCCGGATCTCCATGGACGCGATCAGGTCGCGGTCGAACACGTAGACGTGCTGGACGGTGGCCTCCTTGAGGACCGCGCCGACCCGGTCGCGCACCACCTGGTGCACCGTCACCGCCACGCGCCCGTCGGCTTCCACGGTGAAGGCGCGCGGCTCCACGCGCGGGTCGATGAGGCCCCACTGCCGTGTCCAGTAGGCGCGGACCGCGGCGTGGCCGACGACGGTCCCGCCCTCCATGCCGTTGGGCCAGATCACGTCGGGGCGCATGTTGGCCAGGACCGCGTCGACGTCGCGCGCGTTGAAGGCCGCGTAGGTTCGCTCGAGCACCGCGCGGGCGTCGGTCATGCCCGCTTCGGCGCTCACGCGCGGATCTGGTCGCGCAGGAAGCCCCCGACCGCCGCGTTGTAGTCCTCGGGAACCAGCACGGGGGCGAAGTGGCCGCCGGTGCGGAGCACCGCGAGCTTGGCGCCGGGGATGCGGGCCGCCAGCTCTTCCGAGTAGAACGCCGGGGTCAGCGCGTCGTCGCCCGCCACGACCACCAGGGTGGGACAGCGGATCTCGCCCAGGCGCGCGCGCCGGTCGAAGCGCACGATGGCGTCGATCCGGCTGGCCAGCACCTCGGTGGGAGGCGGCGCGGCGGCCAGGCGCTTCATCTCCTCCTCCAGGAGCGCGTCGTGCTCGCTGATCCACCGGGGAGGCCGCAGCATCACGACCGACGCGCGCCAGTAGCTCTCGAACCCGCGGTGCAGCAGCAGCTCCTTGCGGGTCTCGAAGCAGCGGCGGAAGTAGGCGTCCTGGCCGGCCCACGTGGCGCTCAGGACCAGGCTCGTGATGCGGTCCGGATGATCCTGCGCGATGGTCTGGCCGATGGCCCCGCCGGTCGAGTGGCCGACGTAGTGGGCGGACCTCACGCCGAGCCGGTCCATCAGCGCGACGGTGTCGGCGGCCATCTGGTCCACCGAGTACTGGATGCGCGAATGGGTGCTGCGCCCGGCCCCGCGATGGTCGTGCACGATCACGCGGAAGTCCCGGGCGAAGTCGCGGACCTGGGGCGCCCAGAAGGCGCCCTGGCCGCCGAGGCCGGGGACCAGCATCAGGACGGGGCCCCGCCCTTGCTCCTCGTAGTAGATATCGGCGTCGCCGATGGAGACGTGCGGCATGGAGCGGCTACTTGGTGTCGTTCATCCCCAGGCGGCGCTCGATGGCGATGACGTCGGCCGGCCGCTCGAACGGCGCGGGCGCGGGATCGCCCGGCGAGCGGGGCCGGCCGATGGTCTCGAAGAAGTGCTCGAGGCCGTGCGGCGTGATGACCCACAGCATCACCAGGTCGTCCTGGGCGCTCTCGTTGATCAGCTCGTGCTTGACGTCGTAGCCGAGGAAGCACGAGGTGCCGGGCCGCAGCGGGTGGCTCTGGCCGTCCACCACCACGCGGCCCTTGCCACGGAAGCAGATCTGCAGCTCGATCTGATCGCCGTGCGAGTGCTCGCGCACGCGGCTGCCGGGAGCGATGGTCTGGAAGCCCATCGAGAGCCCGGAGAACCCGGTGCGGGCGGGGTAGAGCTTGGGATCGGCGTGGCCGTTGGCGGGGACGGGCTGCCAGTAGGACGGACCGTCTTCCGGCTGCATCACCACCGCGCGTCCGCGGACCTGATCGACCTGGCTGCTCGTCTGGCTCATGATGGCTCCTCCCGGCTCGGGACCGTGGCCGCCAGTGTAACCCAGGAGCGCGGTTTGACGGACCGGCCAATCTCGGCGATAGTCGCCGCATGAAAATCACACACGCGCTCGTGATCTCGGCCCTGCTCCTGACGACGACCCACCCGGGCCCGGCGGCCGCCCAGGACACGCCCCGAACCGGCGGCGTGCTGAAGGCGGCGATGATCGGCGAGCCGCCGACGCTCGACCTGCACTGGACCACCGCGGTCATCACGCAGGAGATCGCCTTCCACGTCTACGAAGGCCTCTTCACCTACGACGCGAAGTTCGCGCCGATCCCGATGCTGGCCGAGTCCTTCACGATGACGCCCGACGGCCGGCGCTACACCATCGCGCTCCGCAAGGGCGTTCGCTTCCACAACGGCAAGGAGATGACCTCGGCCGACGTGGTGGCCTCGCTCACCCGCTGGGGCAAGGTGGCGACCACCGGCAAGGCGGTGTGGCGGGCGGTGGAGGCGGCCGAGGCCAAGGACCCGTACACGGTGGTGATCCACCTCAAGGAGCCGTCAGGCTCGCTGCTCTACGCCTTCGGCAGCCCGAACAACGGCGCGTCCATTCATCCCAAGGAAGTCATCGACGCGGCGGGGGACGGGCAGATCAAGGAGTTCATCGGCACCGGCCCCTACCGCTTCGTCGAGCACCGCCCCGACCGGCACATCAAGGTGGCGCGCTTCAAGGACTACGCGGCCCGCAAGGAGGCGCCGGACGGCTACGGCGGGCGGCGCACCGCGTACTTCGACGAGATCCTCTTCATCCCGGTCCCCGACGTGGCGGTGCGCCTGGCCGGCGTGGAGACCGGCGAGTACCACTTCGCCAACAGCATCAACCAGGACAAGTACGAGGGGATCAAGAGCCGCGGCGACATCGTCGCCACCCCGGTCAAGCCCTATGGCTGGATCACCGCGGTGCCGAACCACAAGCAGGGCGTGATGGCGAGCAAGAAGGTCCGGCAGGCCCTCCAGGCGGCGCTCGACATGGAGCCGATCATGGCGGCCGGCATCGGCAACAAAGATTTCTACCGGCTCTCCGGCACCCTCTTCTACCCGGAGCAGGTCGCGTTCTACTCCACCACCGGCGTCACCGGCTACAACCTCAAGGGCAAGGACCGCGCCCGCGCGCTCCTGAAGGAAGCGGGCTACGCGGGCCAGCCGGTGCGCTGGGTCACCACCAAGGAGTACGAGTGGATGTACAACACCGCGGTGGTGGCCAAGCAGCAGATGGAGGAGGCCGGCTTCGTGGTGGACCTGCAGGTGGTGGACTGGGCCACCCTGGTGCAGCGGCGCAACAAGCCGGAGCTCTTCGACCTGTTCTCGACCGGGTTCACCCTCAATCCGGATCCGGCGCTGGCGTCGTCGCTGCAGTGCAACTGGCCCGGGTGGTGGTGCGCGGAGGAGAAGGACCGGCTCATGGCCGACCTCGCGCGCGAGACCGACCCCAAGAAGCGGCGCGCGATCATCGAGCGCGTGCAGGCGATCTTCTACGAGGACGTGGGGCGCATCAAGTTCGGCGACTACTACCCGCTGCAGGCGATGCGCAAGGATCTGCGCGGCTTCAAGGCCGGCCCCTACCTCTACTTCTGGAACGCCTGGCTGGCGAAGTAGCCGGTCACCCGGGGCGGAGGACGCGGCCGGGCCGCGCGCCGGTGTGCTCGCCGTCGTCGATGACGACGCGCCCGTTCACCAGCACGTGGCCGACGCCGGTCGCGTACCGGTGCGGGTCCTCGTAGGTCGCGCGGTCGGCCACCGTCGCCGCGTCGAACACCACCACGTCGGCCTTCGCCCCCGGCGCCAGCACCCCGCGGTCGCGCAGCGCGAGCCGCTTCGCGGGGAGCCCGGTCATCTTCCACACCGCGCTCTCGAGCGACAGCACGCGCTCGTCGCGCGCGTAGCGGCCGAGCACGCGGGGGAACGTCCCGTAGCTGCGCGGGTGCGGCTTGCCGACGGCGAGCGGCCCGTCGGCGGCGAGGGACGAGCCGTCGGAGCCGATCATGACGTGCGGGTGCGCGAGCGCGCGGCGCAGGTCCGCCTCGTCGAGCTGGAAGAGGATCATGTAGCCCTTGCCCTGCTCGGCCACGATCAGCTCGATGGCCGCGTCGAGCGGGTCCTCGCCCCGCGCGGCCGCGATCTCCGCGATGCGCCGGCCCTGCGCGTCCGGACGCGACGGCGAGTAGGCCACCATGATGTCGGCCCAGTCGAGCCCCCGCAGCAGGGTCTCGCCGCCGCCGGTCAGCTCGGCCCGGACCCGATCGCGGATCGCGGGGTCGGAGAGACGCTTGAGCATCGCGTCGATGCCGCCCTCGAGCACCCAGTCGGGCAGCAGCGTGCGCAGGGTGGTGCTGGAGGCGGTGTAGGGATAGACGTCGCCCATGACGTCCTGGCCCTGGGCGCGCGCGGCGTCGATCAGCGCGAGCGCGTCCGCGACCTTGCCCCAGTTCGGCCGGCCCGCCGCCTTGACGTGGCTCACCTGGGCGGGCAGCCCGCCCTCGCGCCCCACCCGGATCGCCTCGGCCACCGCGTCGAGCAGCGTCGCGCCCTCCCCGCGGATGTGGCTCGCGTAGAAGCCGCGGCCGCCGCCCGCGCGCCGCGCGATGCCGATGATCTCCTCGGTGGCCGCGTAGGAGCCGGGCGCGTAGATGAGGCCGGAGGAGAGACCGTAGGCGCCGTCCGCCATCGCCTCGTCCATCATGCGCTCCATGTGGGCCTGCTCGCGCGCGGTGGGCGGGCGGCGCGCGAAGCCCATCGCGGCGAGCCGGAGCGTGCCGTGGCCGATGAGCTGGGCCACGTTCAGCGCGACGCCCTCGCTCTCGTAGCGCGCGAGGTAGTCGCCCACCGAGCTCCACGAGAAGTCCATCCCGGGCGGCACGTAGAGCGCGAAGCCCTGCATCTCGCTGCGGTACTCGGCGGAGACCGGGGCGGGGGAGAAGCCGCAGTTGCCGACCACCTCGGTGGTCACCCCCTGGCGGATCTTCGACTCGGCGCGCCGGTTGCCCCAGAGCCGCCAGTCCGAGTGCGAGTGCATGTCGATGAAGCCGGGGGTCACGGTGCGGCCGGCGGCGTCGATCGTGCGCCCCGCCGGCTCGGCCGCCAGATCGCCCACCGAGGTGATGCGGTCCCCGGTGAGGCCCACGTCGGCGCGGCGCGCGGGCGCGCCGGTGCCGTCGATGACCTGCCCGCCCGTGATCTTGATGTCGAGCACGGGGCTAGTAGCGGCGGTCGTCCAGGTCGAGGAGCGGGAAGGCGCTCGTGACGTGGGGCAGGGTGACCGGCGCGGCCGGGTGCAGGTACGACCCGTCGAGCTGGGCCAGGCTGTGCACGCCGAGCAGCCCCATCGCGATGCGGATCTCCTCCTCCAGCAGCTCGAGCGCGCGCACCAGCCCCGGCTCGCCCGCGGCGGCCAGGCCGAGGCAGGAGAGGCGCCCGATCCCCACGATCTGCGCGCCGAGCGCGATGGCCTTCACCACGTCGGTGCCGCGCATGAAGCCGCCATCCACCATGACCACGCTGCGCCCCGCGACCGCCTTGACCACCTCGGGTAGCACCTCGATCGACCCGCGCCCGTGGTCGAGCTGGCGGCCGCCGTGATTGGAGACGTAGACCGCGTCCACCCCGTGATCGCACGCGATCGCCGCGTCCTCGCTGGTGGCGATGCCCTTCAGGATCAGCGGGATGTCGTGGCGGTCCTTGAAGCGCTTGACCTGATCCCACGACAGCGCGGCCTGGAAATCCTGGCCGGTGGCGCGCACCCGCCACGGCTTGACGAAGCGGCGGGCGAGGTCGCGCTCGCGCCGGCTGTAGACCGCGGTGTCCACCGTCATGCAGAAGAGCGCGTAGCCGTGGTCCTTCGCGCGCTTGACGTGGTCGTCCACGAAGGCGTCGTCGCCGCGCACGTAGAGCTGGAAGATGCGAAAGTTGTCGGCGGCGGCCGCGGTGGCCTCGAGCCCGGGGTTGCACGCCGAGCTCAGCATCTGCGGCACCCCGAAGGCGGCGGAGGCCTGCGCGGCGGTGGCGCCGCCGCCCGGGGTGAAGGACTCGATCGAGCCGATGGGGGCCAGCATCACCGGAATGCGGACCTTCTTGCCGAAGAAGGTCGATCCCGGGTCGATGCGCGAGACGTCGCGCAGCACGCGCGGCCGGAAGGCCAGGCTGTCGATCCCGAGGCGGTTGCGGCGCAGCGTGGTCTCGGTCTCGGTGCCCCCCACCAGGTAGTCCCAGGGGCCGGGGGCCAGGTTCATGCGGGCGGCGCGCACGATCTCGTGCAGCGTCTGGAACTTGTCTTGGAGCTCGGAGGTCATGGGCTCTCTCTCGGGATCACGCGTGGCGGTGGCTGTCGGGCAGCCCGAAGCGGGCCGCGGTGCTGCTCTCGGTGTCGAACTCGATGAGCACGGCCGCCTGCTTGCCCACCACCCACGCGTCGTGGCCGGGCTCGATCACCACCGCGCGCGGCGCGGCGAGATCGAAGGCGCACCCGTCGGCGTAGGTGCCGCGCACGCGGCCGCGGGCCAGGAACCCGACGTGGGCGTGCATGCAGAGCGGCGTGTTCACCAGCGGCTTCATGTGGGTGGACCAGCGGAAGCCGGGCGGGTAGCAGACGCGCTTCACGCGCCCGTTGGCCGCGCGGGTGGTGTCGATGGACACGCCGCCCACCTCGCGATGGTCGGCGCCCGCCATGCGACCCAGCAGCGGATCGCGCGCGGGGCGCGGCGGGCGCTTCGAAGCGGGGCGCTTGGAGCGGGCGGGCTTCCGCGGGCGCTTGGGCTTCATGGGCCGACACCTCCTGGCATTCTTGGACCTTCGAGACACTGACTCCCCGCGCCAGGGTTGTCAAGCCCGGGTACAATCGGGCGTCATGTCGGTGCTGCTCGACGCGCGCAATCTGGTGAAGCATCTCGGCGGCCGCCGCGTGGTGGACGGGGTGGACCTCGTCTGCGAGCGCTCCCAGATCGTGGGCCTGCTCGGTCCCAACGGCGCGGGCAAGACCACGACGCTCCGGATGCTGTACGGCTTCCTCCATCCGGACGAGGGCCGGATCCTGGTGGACGGCGTCGAGCTCGGCCGCGACCTCGTGCGCGCCAAGCGCTCGATCGGCGTGTGCACCCAGGACGACACCTTCGACGGCGACTTCACGGTGGAGCAGAACCTCACGATCGCCGCGACCTACTTCCGCCCGCGCCCCGCCGACCTCGGGCGACGCGTGGCCGAGCTGCTCGAGCGCTTCGACCTGGGTCCCTACGCGGGGCAGAAGCCGGAGACCCTCTCGGGCGGGTACCGGCGGCGGCTCATGATCGCGCGTGCGCTCGTGCACCGGCCGCGGCTGCTGTTCCTCGACGAGCCCACCACCGGCCTCGATCCACAGGCGCGCATGGGGGTATGGGACCTCGTCGACGGTCTGCGCGCCGAGGGCCTCGGCATCATCCTCACCACCCACTACATGGACGAGGCGGAGCGGCTGAGCGACGCGCTGACCGTGCTCGCCCAGGGCCGGGTGGTGGCACGCGGCACCGCCAAGACCGTGCTCGGCGATCTGGTGGGCGAGCACGTCGTCGTGGTGGAGGTGAGCCAGGGCGCGGCGGTGGCGGCCTGGCTCACCGCGCGCGGCCGCGGCGAGCCGGCGAGCGTCCTCGGCGCCTGGCACGTGCCGGTCTCGGGCGAGGAGCTGGCCGAGTTCGCCCGCGCGTTCCCCACCCTGCGCTACGAGGTGCGCGGGCCCACGCTCGACGATCTCTTCATGAAGCTCTCGCTCCCGTCATGAGCTGGCTGGCCGCCGCGTTCGAGTGGCAGAGCCGGGCGGTGGTCGCGCGGCACCTGCGCGTCTACATGCGGAACTGGCACACCGCGTTCCTGCCGCCCGCGGTGGAGCCGGTGACCATGCTGCTCGCCTTCGGGGTCGGGCTCGGCGGCTACGTGGCCACGCTGACCTGGGAGGGCCGCCCGATCGAGTACATGGGCTACGTCGCCCCGGGGCTGCTCGCCTACGCGACCTTCATGACCGCGATGTTCCAGTCGCTCTTCGCCGCGTTCATCCGCATGCGCTTCCAGCGCACGTGGGAAGGCCAGCTCACCACCCAGGTCGCGCTTCCGCACGTGGTCTGGGGCGAGGTGCTGTGGGCGGGGCTGCTCTCAACCATGTACGTGGTGATCGTGGCGGCGGTGCTCACCGGTCTGCACGCGGCGGGCTTCCTGCACATCCGGATCGCGCTCCTGCCCGCGCTGTTGCCGCTCGTGTTCATCGCCGGCTGCGGGTTCGCCGCGCTCGGCCTCTGCTTCACCGCGATCGTGCCCACGATCGACCACATGAACCTGCCGGTGTTCCTGCTCGTGCTGCCGATGGGGCTGCTCTCGTCCACCTACTTCCCGCTCGCCCACCCCGTGCTGGCCGCGCTGAGCGTGGTGAACCCCCTCCATCACCTGGCCCAGGTCT
>DATFGS010000569.1:0-2567 GCA_035249225.1 Candidatus Methylomirabilota bacterium
GGTGCGAGCGGTCGCGCCCCTCCACCTGCGCGGCGCCGGCCACCAGCTCGCCGCCGATCTGGAGCGGGACCGTCTCCGCCGGGCGCGCGCGCCACGCGGCGCGGACCCGGTCGATCCAGTCACGATTGGCCGCGAGCGCCCAGTCCGTGTCGGGCTCGTTCGCGAAGGGCGCGGTGAGATCGCCCGCCCTCTCGCCCGACGCCGCCTCGGCCCCGCGGTCCTGGGTCCGCCGCGGCGCGTCCGACACCTCGTCCACCAGGTCGAAGGCGCCCAGGAACCGGTCGCGCTCGAGGTCCCAGTCCGGCGAGCCCGGCTCGAGGCCGAAGACGTGGCGGAGGAAGTTGTCGGGCGCGGTGTTCTCGTCGAGCCGCCGGACCAGGTAGGCGATCGCGCTGTGGAAGTCCTCCGCGCGCACCACCGGCGCGTAGAGCAGCAGGCCGCCCGCGCGCGCCTGCACCACGCGCGCCTGGTGGTTGGCCATGCCCTCGAGCATCTCGAACTCGACCCACGCCTCCACGCCCCGCTCCTCGCGCAGCACGAGCCCGTGGGCCACGTCGAAGAGATTGTGGCTGGCGATGCCGAGGTGCACCGCGCGGGCGTGCTCCGGGTGGCAGCCGTACTCGATCATGCGCTTGAAGTTGGCGTCCACCTCGACCTTGCGCGTGAACGGCGCCTGCGGCCAGCCGTGCAGGTCGGCCTCGATCCGCTCCATCGCCAGGTTGGCGCCCTTCACCACGCGCAGCTTGATCGGCGCGCCGCCGCGCCCGCGGCGCGCGAGCGCCCACGCGACGAGCCCGCGCTGCACGCGATGCGATTCGGGCAGGTAGGCCTGCAGCACGATGCCGGCCGGCAGCGCCATGAACTCGTCCTCGTCCAGGACCTCCCGGAACGCGGTCACCGTGAGGTCGAGGTCGCGGTACTCCTCCATGTCGAGGTTGACGAACTTCGGCGTGACGCGCCCGTCCGGGTGCCGGTAGTGATGCGCGAGCGCCTGGCGGTAGAGCGCCCGCAGCCGCTCCTTCACGACCTCCACGGTGTGGCGGAACGCGCTCAGCTCGAGCTGGCTCGACACCGAGGAGACCTTCACCGAGATGTACTCCACGTCGTCGCGAGCCAGCAGCGCCAGATAGGCCTCGAGCCGGCGCGCGGCTTCCTCCTCGCCCAGGATCGCCTCGCCGAGCTGGTTCAGATTGAGCCGGATGCCGTCGGCGCGGCGCTCGGCCAGGTAACGGCGCAGGTCCGCGTCCTCGCCGGGCAGGATCAGCGACTCGGTCTCGTGGCGCAGGCGGGCCACGATGGGCGGCACGACCAGGCTCGGCAGGTAGTGCCCCATGACCGCGCCCAGCGTGAGCCCGATCCGCTCCCACCACTCCATGAAGCGCGGCGCCCCGTAGCGCTCCAGGAGGTAGTGGAGCTGATCGGCGATCCGCGCGGGCCGCCGGCTGCGGAAGCACTGATCGGTCAGCGCGATCGTGAGCTCCTTGCCCCGCGGGTCCTCCATGAGCCGCGCGAGCCGCTCGGCCCGCGCCCGCTCCTCCGCGGTCTGCCCGGCGCGGGCCTCCCGCAGCAGCCCCTCGGCCAGCTCCACCGCCCGCTTCGCCCGCTCCATGACCCAGAGCCTACCCTCACCCTTGACGGCCGCACCACCCCCGATACATCCTCCCCGCGGGAGGCAAGCTCATGCGCGCCCTGGTCCTCGAGCAGTTCAACGGCCCGTTCGTCGCCAAGGACGTGCCCACCCCCACCCTCGCCCCCCACGAAGCCCTCGTCCGCGTGCGCAACGTCGGCGTCTGCGGCACCGACGTGAAGATCCGCGCCAACCGCATGGGCCTGGGCGTGATCCCGCTCATCATGGGCCACGAGATCGCGGGCGAGGTCGCCGAGGTCGGCCGCGAGGTGCGCGGCTTCGCCCCCGGCGACCGCGTCGTCGTGAACTTCTACGTCACGTGCGGCCGCTGCCCCGCCTGCCGCGTGGGCCGCGACACCCTGTGCGCGGAGGTGCGCCAGCACGGCTTCAGCATCGACGGCGGCTTCGCGGAGTACGTGAAGACTCCGGGCGTGAACCTCTGCAAGGTGCCGGACCACGTCTCGCTCGAGGCCGCGTGCATCCTGGGCGACGCGGTCGCCACGTCGTATCACGCCATCACCAAGCGCGCCCAGGTGCGGCCCGGCACCACGCTGGCGCTGATCGGCGTTGGCGGCGTGGGCCTGCACGCGCTGCAGATGGCGAAGCTCGCCGGGGGCCGGGTGATCGCGGTGGACGTCAACGACGCGCGCCTCGAGCTGGCCCGCACCCTGGGCGCCGACGCGGTGGTGGACGCGCGCGGCGGCCCCTTCCACGAGGCGGTGCGCAAGCTGACCGACGGCCTCGGGGTCGACGTGGTGCTGGAGTTCGTCGCCAACGCGCAGACGCTGCCGTCGAGCCTGCAGAGCCTGCGGCGGGCGGGGCGGCTGGTCTTCGTGGGCTACACGCCCGAGGTGCCGCTGTCGGTGCTGCCGCGCGAGCTGGTGCGCAGCGAGCTCGAGATCGTGGGCTCGCGCGCCAACACCAAGCAGGAGCTGGCGGA
>DATFGS010000570.1:0-1991 GCA_035249225.1 Candidatus Methylomirabilota bacterium
CGCATCATCAACATGACCTCCACCTCCGGCCTGGTGGGCAACATCGGCCAGGCCAACTACGCGGCGGCCAAGCTCGGCATCGTGGGCTTCACCAAGGTGGTGGCGCTCGACATGGCCCGCTACAACGTGACCGCCAACTGCATCTCGCCCTTCGCGTGGACCCGCATGATCGGGACCATCCCCACCGAGACCGAGGCCCAGAAGGCCCGGGTGGAGAAGATCAAGAAGATGGGCCCCGAGCACATCGCCCCGGTGGCGGTGTTCCTGGCCAGCGACGAGGCCAAGGAGATCTCCGGCCAGATCTTCGGGGTGCGCGGCAAGGAGGTCATGCTGTTCGGCCACATGCGCCCCCTGCGGAGCATCCACCACGACGGGGGATGGACGCCGGAGCGGCTGGCCGCCATGTTCCCGGGCACGCTCAAGCACCACCTGGCGCCGCTCGACACCTCGGGGCAGTTCTTCAACTACGACCCGATGGTCTGAGCGGGGCGCGCCCGCGGAGGCGATGCGCCGCGCCGCACCGGTTCTAGGTCTCGCGCTCCTGCTCGCCGCGCGACTCGTCGCGGCTGCCGCGGAGCCCGTCGTGCTGGTCACGGTGGGCGAGGTGACCGACACCAGCGCGGTGGTATGGGTACGCGGGGTCAGCTGGGGTGAGGTCGTCGTGCGCTACGAGCCGATCGGGCGCGCGCCCGCTGCCGAGACCGGGACGCCGGCGGGCGCCCGCGGAGAGATCCGGGTGGAGCCGAGCCGGCACCTGACCGGCAAGCTCCTGCTCCAGCCGCTCGAGCCGGCCACCCGCTACCGCTACACCGCCACCCAGAACACGGCGGAGGCGACCGGCGAGTTCGTGACCGCGCCCGCGCCAACCGACCCGCGCCCGGTGCGCTTGTCCTGGAGCGGCGATCTCGGCAGCCGCGGGCACTGCCGCAAGCCGGGCGACGGCTACGCGATCTTCGGGGCGCTCGCGAAGACCCCCGCCGATTTCTTCCTCTTCGCCGGCGACACCATCTACGCCGACCACGTGTGCGGGGAGAAGCAGCACGAGCCCGGCTACGACTTCGTGGCGCGCCGGCTGGCCGACTTCTGGGCCAAGCATCGCTACAATCGCGAGGATCCCGCGGTGCAGGCCTACTTCCGCGGCACCTCGGTGTACGCGATCTGGGACGATCACGAGGTCCGCAACGACTTCTCGGGACCCGGCGAGCCGCTGATGGAGCCGGGACGGCGGGCCTTCATCGACTACTTCCCGATCCGGCCGCCGCGCGAGGAGCCCGGGCGCCTCTACCGCCGGTTCCGCTGGGGCGCGCTGCTCGAGGTCTTCATCCTCGACACGCGGCAGTACCGTAGCCCCAACACCGCGCCGGACGGGCCCGGCAAGACGATGCTCGGCCCCACCCAGCGTCGATGGCTGGTGGACGCGGTGGCCGGATCCGGCGCGGTGTGGAAGATCGTCGTCTCGAGCGTCCCGCTCTCGGTGGCCACCGGCGGCGCCGCCCACGACTCCTGGAGCAATGCGGGCGCCCGGGGCGTGCCGGAGGAGCGCGGCACCGGCTTCGCGATGGAGCGCGACGCGATCCTGCGCGCCCTCCGCCAGCGGGGCGTGAAGAACCTGGTGGTGCTGGCCGCCGACGTCCACCACGCCGAGCTGATCCGCCATCATCCGACGCCCGACTGGTCCTTCCACGAGTTCATCGCGGGCCCGCTCTCGGCCACTCCCGGCAAGCCGCGCCCGCTCGACACCGGGCTCACCCCGCGCCCGCTGTGGAGCCTGGGCGGCACCGCCAACTTCGGCGACATCGCGATCGACGCCACCGGCCTCACGGTGCGCATCGTGGACGCGCTCGGCCAGACGCGCTTCTCCCACACCGTCGGCGCCGAATAGCTCAGCGGTTCACGAGGTAGATCCCGAGGGCGACGAGCGCCGCGGCGGCGCCCAGGTTGGCGCTCAGCGGATCGCCCAGCAGCACCCGGCCCGCCAGCACGCCCGCGAG
>DATFGS010000571.1:0-7160 GCA_035249225.1 Candidatus Methylomirabilota bacterium
ACCGCCGGGTCGCGGGCGAGGCCGCGCTCCATGGAGCGCGCGGGGATGCCGTAGCCGAGCATGCCGAGCGGGGCGAGGACGGTCATTGGATGCATCTGCGGGGGTCGCATGGGCCGGGCTCCCTCAGGCGGATTCCGGCCACGGGATCGCGTGGGCGGCGAGCGGGACGTGCTGCTGGGCCCCGTACACGTCGGTCTCGCCGACCGCGCCGGAGGGCCACGGGCGGCGCAGCGTGATCTTCACCGCGAAGGCGGGCTCGAACTCGATGATGTCCACGACCTGGTCGGGCGCGATGCCGTAGAGGGCGGCCACGGTGGCGCGGTCGAGCGGCTGGCCGGCCACGAACCGGCGATAGGTCGCCTCGTCGGGGAAGACGATGTCGAGCGTCAGCAGGAACGGCCCCGCATTCTTGCTCGTCACGAACGTGGCGATCTCGCCGATGGTCTTCATCGCGAGGCCATCGCACCACTTCGAGCCCTCCGCTGTCAATAGATGGCTTGACAATGCGCCGGGGCCGGGGCTACAAGGCGAGTGCCGCACCGGGTACCGCTGCTGCTCACCCTGAGCCCGGCTCACGCCGGAGCGAGGAGATCCTGCATGTCGCGCTTCCTGTCGGTCGCCCTGCTCGCGGTCCTGACGCTCGTGGCCGTCGCCGGCCCGGTTGCGGCCCAGCCCAAGCCGATCACCTGGGATTTCATCCTCAACGTCGGGCTCACGCACCCGGTGGCGATCATGGAGAAGGAGTTCGTCGACGACGTGAAGAAGCGGACGAACGGCCAGCTCGACATCGTGCTGCGGCCGCCCGGTGAGTTGCCGTACAAGCTGCCCGAGTACCTGCGCGTGGTGGGGCAGGGCAATGTCCAGATGGGCGACGTGTACATGGGCTTCCTGGCCGGCGACACCAAGATCGGGGTGCTGACCGGGCTCCCCTTCCTGGTCGGCACCGCGGACGAGCTCAAGAAGGTGATGGTCCCGCTCGAGCCCATGATCCGCGAGGACTACGCGCGCTTCGGGGCCGACATTCTCACGTGGTTCACCTGGCCCGAGCAGAACTTCTTCGGGCGCGGCAAGCCCATCACGACCCTCGAGGACTTCAAGGGCCGCAAGATCCGTACGACCAGCCCCGAGCAGTCCGAGCTGGTGAAGCGGCTCGGCGCGGTGCCGGTCTCGATCCCGGCGCCGGAGGTACCGAGCGCGGCGCAGCGCGGGGTCATGGAGGGCGTCATCACCGCCGGGTTCAACCTGCTCGGCGCGAAGTGGTACGACTTCACCGAGTGGGCCTACCTGCCGAACATCCACATCGGCGGGCCCGCCTACATCCTGGTCAACAAGCAAGCGCTGGCCGCGCTGCCCGCCGAGCACCGCAAGGCGCTCCAGGAGGCGGCGGCCGCGCTCCAGGTGAAGATGCTTCGCGAGATCCCCGCCCGCGAACAGAGCGACCTCAAGATCCTCGAGACGGAGCACAAGGTCCGGCTGATCCAGGCCAAGCCCGAGGACGTGGTCCGCGCCCGCAAGCTGATGGATGGCTACTGGGACGAGTGGGCGAAGCAGGGCGGGCCGAAGACGGTCGAGGCGCTTGCGGTGGTCAAGAAGACGCTCGGCCGCTAGATGGCTCGGGCCGGGGGGCCGCTGGTTGCCGCCGCGGCCGGCCTGCGCGCGGCCGCGATGGCGGTGAGCGGCGCCGCGGTCGTCGGCATGATGGCCCTCGTCACGTTCGAGGTCCTGCTACGCACGTTCGCGAATCGCTCCACGCTGGTGGCCGACGAGATGGCCGGCTACCTGCTGGTCGCGATGACCTTCCTGGGGCTGGCCCCGAGCCTTCGCGACGGCGCGTTCATCCGCATCGACACCTACCGTGATCGGTTACGCGGCGGCGCGCGCCGGCTGCTCGACGTGGCCCTGGTCACGCTCGCGCTGGCCTACGCGATCACGGTGGACTGGTATTTGTGGGACTTGCTGGCCGGGACCTGGCGGCTCGGCACCACGTCCATCCAGGTTTCCCGCACGCCGCTCTGGATCCCCCAGGCAGTCATGGCGGTGGGCGGTCTCCTCCTCATCCTGGAGCTGCTGGTCGAGATGGTCCTTGTCATCACCGCCGACGAGGCGCTGCCCGCGGGAGAGTCGACGGTCGCATGACCTGGGGCGTCCTGATCCTCGTCGTCTGCGCGCTGCTGGTGGGCCTGCTCTGCTCGGGCCTCTGGATCGCGTTCGGGCTCGGCATCACCGGCGTGCTCCTGCTGCTGCTCCACGGCGGGGTGCGCGCGCTCGCGCCCATCGGGACCATCGCGTGGGACACCGTCGAGAGCTTCGTGCTGACGTCGGTGCCGCTCTTCATCCTCATGGGCGAGGTGATCCTGCGGGCCGGGCTCAGCAACACCTTCTACCGCAGCATGGGCCTCTGGTTTCACGGGCTCCGCGGCCGCCTCTTCCAGTCGAACATCGTGGCGTGCGCGGTCTTCGCGGCGGTGAGCGGCTCGAGCGTGGCGACCGCGGCCGCCATCGGCACGGTGGCGATCCCGGAGATGACGCGCCGGGGGTACGAGCGCCGCCTGCTCTTCGGCAGCCTCGCGGCGGGCGGCACCCTGGGCATCCTCATCCCGCCCAGCATCCCCATGATCATCTACGGGGCGATGGTGGACCAGTCGGTGGAGCGCCTCTTCATCGGCGGCGTGGTGCCGGGCATCCTGCTCACCCTGCTCTTCATGGCCTTCATCTGGGTCCGCGTGACGGTGACCCCGAGCCTGGTGCCGCCGGCGGAGGCGGCGCCCACCTGGGGCGAGCGGCTGCGCAGCCTGCCCGGGGTGGCCCCGATGGTGTGCCTCATCCTGCTCGTGCTCGGGAGCATCTGGCTCGGCTACGCGACGCCTACCGAGGCCGCGGCGGTCGGGGCCACCGCGGCCATGCTGCTCGCCGCGCTCGCGCGCCGGCTCACCTGGACGGCGTTTCGCGAGAGCGTCGCCGGCACGGTGCGGACCACGTGCATGGTGCTGTTCATCATCGTGGGCGCGCAGATCCTCTCCTACGGGCTCGTGCGCTCCGGGGTGAGCCGCGCGCTCACCGCGTGGGTGGTCGGGGTGGGCCTCTCGCGGTGGCTGCTCTTAGGGATCATCGTCCTCCTCTATATCTTTCTCGGCTGCGTCATCGACGGGGTCTCGATGATGGTGCTCACGATCCCGATCCTGTACCCGATCGTGATCGCGGCCGGGTTCGATCCGATCTGGTTCGGCATCGTGCTGGTGATCATGATCGAGCTGGGGGCCATCACCCCGCCGGTCGGGCTCAACATGTTCGTCATCCAGGGCCTGTCGGGCGGCCGGCCGCTGTCGGAGATCGTGTGGGGCTCGCTGCCCTTCGGAGTGCTCATGCTCGTGGAGATCGTGATCGTCTCGCTGTTCCCCGGCCTCGTCACCTGGCTGCCCAGCCGCCTGGTGGGCAAGTGACGATCGGGTCGGGCGCCGGGCCCCGCCCGAGCCTTCGGGCCCTGCTCGCCGAGCCGGGACTCCTGGTGGTGCCCGGGGCCTACGACGTCATCACCGCGCGCCTGATCGAGCTGGCGGGGTTCCCGGCCTGCTACATGACCGGGTCGGGTGTCTCGATCAGCGCCCTCGGGATCCCGGACGTCGGGCTGATCTCGTTCTACGAGGTGCTGGTGCGTCTCGAGCAGATCGCGGGGGCGGTCGCGCTGCCCGTGATCGCGGATGGGGACACCGGCTTCGGCAACCCGCTCAACGTGCTGCGCACCGTCGCCGAGTTCGAGCGCCGTGGGGCGGCCGCGATCCAGATCGAGGACCAGGAGATGCCCAAGAAGTGCGGGCACGAGCCCGGCCGCCGCATCGTGCCGGCGGAGGAGATGATCGCGAAGATCGAGGCGGCGCGGGCCGCACGCTCCTCGCCCGACTTCCTGGTCGTGGCGCGCACCGACGCGCGCACCACGCTGGGTCTCGCCGAGGCGATCGCGCGCGGGCGCCGGTTCGCCGAGGCCGGCGCCGACGTGGTCTTCGTCGAGTCGCCGGAGAGCGCGGAGGAGATGCGCGCGATCTGCTCGCAGATCCCGGCCCCGACCCTGGCCAACATGGTGGAGGGCGGGCGCACCCCGATCCTTCCGCAGGCCGTCCTGGCCGAGATCGGCTACAAGATCGCGATCTACCCGAACGCGCTGACCCGGATCATGGCTCGGGCCGGGCAGCGCCTGCTCGCGGAGCTCAAGTCCACCGGCACCACCGCGGGCCTCGCCGACGAGATGCTGACCCACGGCGAGCTGTGGGATCTGTTCGGCCGCCGCGAGTGGGCTGCCCTGGAGGAGCGCTTCGTGACCCGGAGGAGCCCGTGATGTTTGGCGCCCCGCCATCGCTCGACGCGCGTGTCTTCGCCCGGATCCCGGAGGCCAAGCTGCTCGAGGGGCCGTCGTTCGACCGCGCGGGCAATCTCTGGGTCGTGGACATCCCGAACGGGCGGGTCTTCCGTGTCGCCCCCGACGGCCGGCCCACGCGTGTGGCCGAGTATCGCGGCGAGCCGAACGGGCTCAAGATTCACCGCGACGGCCGCATCTTCATCGCGGACCACGAGCAGGGGCTGCTGATCCTCGATCCCGCGAGCGGCGCGACGCGCGTGGCGGTCGACCGTCCCTACGGAGAGCGGTTCAAGGGCCTCAACGACCTCCTCTTCGCCCGCAACGGCGATTGCTACTTCACCGATCAGGGCGAATCGGATCAGCGCGACCCGACCGGGCGGCTGTTTCGCCTGCGCGCGGGCGGCGAGCTGGACTGCCTGCTCGACAGCGTGCCGAGCCCCAACGGGCTCGTGCTGACGCCCGACGAGTCGATCCTCTATCTCGCGGTAACCCGAGGCAACGCGATCTGGCGCGTGCCGCTCGCCGCGATCGGCGGCCTGACGGTGGGGCGACTCGGGCTCGGCCGCGTGGGGATCTGGGTGCAGATGTCGGGCGGCGTCGGCCCCGACGGCATGGCCATGGACGTCGAGGGGCGGGTGGCGGTGGCGCATCCGGGCATGGGTTCGGTGTGGGTCTTCGACCGGCGCGGCGAGCCGGTGCGCCGCATCCGCTGCGTCGAGGGGTATCGGCCGACCAACGTGGCTTACGGCGGTCCCGAGATGAGGACGCTGTACATCACCGAGGCGGACTCGGGCACGGTGCAGATGGCCGAGCTCGACGTCCCCGGCCTGCCGCTCTACTCCCACCAGGGCTGAGGCGTCAGTCCGGCAGCGGCGGCCGCCGCGCGTGCCACTCGGTGGCGCGCTCGTAGGCGCGGGCCGCGCGCAGCAAGGTGACCTCGTCGAGACGCCGGCCGATGAGCTGGAGCCCGATCGGCAGCCCGCCCGTCGTGAACCCGCACGGCAGCGAGAGGGCGGGCACGCCCGCCAGGCTCGCCGGCGTGGTGTAGGAGCGCCGGTTGAAGAAGCGCCGCCCGGCCTCGGCGCGCGACGTGATCGGCGTCTGGGCGCTCGCGATGGCCGGCGCCGGGGTGGGCCCGGTGGGCGCCAGCAGCACGTCGAAGCGCGCCAGCGCGCCGTCGACCTGGGCGCGGATGACCGCGCGCGCTCGCGCGGCCTGCTGGCCCAGCGTGGCGGGCAGCAGTGCCGCGGTGATGAGCCGGCGCCGCGTGCCAGGATCGTACTCGGTGCCACGAGTGGCCAGCGTGCGGTGGTGCCAGGCCGCCGCTTCCCCGTCGGCCAGGGCCATGAACACCGCGCCGGCCAGCGGCAGGAGCGGCAGGTCCACGTCCGCCACGCGCGCACCGAGTCGGCGGAGCGTGTCGGCGGCCGCGCGAACCGCGGCGCGGACGGCGGCGTCGGTGTCCGGGCTGTCCACGAGCTGGGTGACGACGCCGATCGAGAGGCCGCCGGCGCCGCGCTCGAGATCGGCGCGCGGGTCCGCGGGCGTGGCCATCGCCCACCGGTCGTGGCCGTCGGGGCCGGCGATGATCGAGAGCAGCAGCCCCGCGTCCTCCACCGAGCGCGTGATCGGGCCCGGTGCGTCCATGGACCACGCCACCGGGACGCAGCCCGAGCGCGGGACGAGGCCCCAGGTGGGCCGCAGCCCGACGGCGCCGCACCACGAGGCCGGACTCCGTGCGGAGCCGCCGGTATCCTCGCCGAGCGTGGCCCCGGCGAGGGCGGCGGCCGCGGCGATGCCCGAACCCGAGGAGGAGCCGCCCGTCTCGCGCGTCTGATCCCAGGGGTTGCGCGGCTGGCCGAACGGATAGGTGAGCGTGCCACCCAGCGCGAACTCGGTCAGGTTGAGCTTGCCGAGCAGGATGCCGCCCGCCGCGCGCAGCCGCGCCACCACCGTCGCGTCCTCGGCGGGTACGCGGTCGGCGTGCAGCCGCGAGCCCGACGTGGTGCGCACCCCCGCGGTGTCGAACTGATCCTTCACCGCGAATGGCACCCCGTGGAGCGGGCCGAGCGGCGCGCCGCGGGTGAGAGCCTCCTCGGCGGCCCTGGCCTCGTCGAGCGCGCGCTCCCGGCACACCGTGACGTAGGCGTGCAGTGCCGCGTCCCAGCGGTCGATGCGCGCGAGGTAAGCCTGCACCACCTCGACGGGCGAGACCGAGCGGGCACGGATCAGCCCGGCCAGCTCGGCCGCGGTGCGATAGGCGAGCTCGGTCGTCATCCGCGCCCGCGCGCGAGGTCGGGAGGCAGGGCGGGGGCCGGCTCGGCGTCGTTGAGGTCGAGCGTGGCGAGGCCGCCCAGAACTTCCACGAACGCGTTCAGGCGATGGGTGACCTCGGCCAGGTCGGGGCCGTCGAGTGGCAGGCCGGCTGCGGCGGCCAGCGCGCGGACCTGATCGGGGGTGAGCTCGGTCATGCGAGGCGATCCTACCGGGCCCGCACGGCTCCCGCTAGCGAGGCCCGAGGTCGCGCTCGGCGTCCGCCAGCAGCCGCTCGAAGGCCGGCGGCAGCTCGACCGCGCGGCCCACGACGCCTGGGCTATAGCCCTGCAGCCAGTAGCTGTTGGTCGGGTGCCCGCCCCCGGCCACCACGATCACGAAGTTGTCGGCGCTGGCGGTGATCGGCCACGGGTCCAGCGCGAGGCTTTCGCGGGCCACTTTGCTCGTGTCGATCTCGATCCACGCCGGGCCCCCCGCGCGCCGGAGCTGCTCGGCGGGGATCCGCGAGTGCTCCCAGAGGAACTCCCGCATCGAG
>DATFGS010000572.1:0-1985 GCA_035249225.1 Candidatus Methylomirabilota bacterium
TCCGGCCCCCTCCGCCGCCGCAGCGCGTAGGGCGCGCGCCCGTACATCGCCACGAACGTCTCGTTGAACCGGCGGATGCTGCCGAAGCCCGAGGCGAACGCGACCTCGGCCATCGGCAGCGACGTCTCGTGGATGAGCTGCTTCGCGAGCAGCACGCGGCGGGTCTGGGCGACCGCGATCGGGGAGGCGCCGAGGTGCTGGCGACACAGGCGCCGGAGCTGCCGCTCGCCCAGCCCCAGGCGGCCGGCCAGGGCGTCGACGCTGCCCTCGTCGAGCGCGCCCAGCTCGATCAGCGCGAGCGCGCGGGACACCGTGTTCGACGTGCCCCGCCAGGCACCCTTGTCCGGCGCCGTCTCCGGCCGGCAGCGCAGGCACGGGCGGAACCCCGCCTCCTGGGCCGCGGCCGCGCTGGGGTAGAACGTCACGTTCTCCGGCCGCGGCGTGCGCGCCGGACAGACCGGGCGGCAGTAGGTGCCGGTCGTCTTCACCGCGATGAAGAAGCGGCCGTCGAAGCGCGCATCGCGCAGCTCGAACGCGCGGTAGCAGGCGCCGTGGTCGAGGTCCATGCGGCGATAGTGCCCGGCGGACCCGCGGGCGTCTGGCGGTTTTCGGACGTCGTCATTCCCGGGGGCGCGCCGCGGCGGCCCCCGGGCGGGTGGGCGCTACGTGGCGTCGCGCTTCGGCCGGAGCTCGAAGCGGAAGTCGCAGTGGCTGGCGCCTTCCATCACGGTCTGCGTGCGGGTCAGCTTCACCGCGGGGTTGAAGCCCTCGACCAGCGAGAAGTCGCGGTTGCAGGAGAGCAGCGCGCCCACCTCGGGGATGCCGAGGGCGCGGTACATCTCGGCGTAGCGGCAGCGCGTGACGTTGAACGAGAACTTCTCCTCGGTCTGCTCGAGCACGTCCATGCGGTAGGCGTCGCCCTTCTTCCAGTCCTCGAGCGCGGTGGCGAAGTGGCCGAGGCTGTCGCCGCCCATCCGGCCCGCCAGCTCCTTGCCCTGCGCGCGCGCCACGTCGATGATGACCTTGCGCGCGGTCTCGAACACCTGCGCGCGGCCGAACTGGGCGCCGAGCGCCTCCAGCACCGGCATCAGCACGCGCGCCTCGATCTCGCGGCGCTTGAGGACGCCGATCTCGTTCAGGTTGTCGGGAGGCATCGGGGTGCTCATGGTCCCTCCTTGGCGGGGCGCGGCGTAGCGTAGCACGCACGCCCGACGGCAACCAGCGTGCCCATCGAGTCGCGGATCTCCACGTCGGCCACGCAGATGGTCTTGCCCACCCGCACCGTCTTGCCGACCGCGGTCAGGTCGCCCTTCCGGGCCGGCCGCAGGTAGTCCACGCGCATGTCGATGGTGGGCACGCCGGGCGCCGTCTCGGTCATCACCGCGTAGTCGCCCGCGATGTCGGCCAGCGCGCTGACCACGCCCCCGTGCAACCAGTCGGACCCGTCGAGACGGATGAACTCCTCCCGGAACGGCAGGCGGATCTCGATGCGTCCCTTATCGGCCGTGATGATCTCGAGGCCGAGGAAGCGCATGAAGGGCGAGCGGCTGAAGTCGAACTTCGACACGTCGATGCCGCTCACTGCGCCATCTCCTTCGCGGCCGCCTTCAGGCCCGTGCGGTCGATCTTGCCGGTGCCGCCGAGCGGCAGCGCGTCGAGGAAGACTACTTTCCGAGGATGGGCATAAGGAGCCCCGCGCTCCAGGAAGAACGTCCGCACGTCGTCCTCGCTGGTGCGGCCCGCCTCGCGCGCCACCACGAAGGCGATGGGCACCTCGCCCTTCACGTCGTGCGGCGCCGGCACCACGCAGGCGTCCCGCAGATTCGGATGCTGGAGCAGGATGTCCTCCACTTCCTTCGGGTACACGTTCTCGCCCGACACGTTGATCATGTCGTCGCGCCGGCCCACGAAGTAGTAGTAGCCGTCGGCGTCACGCCGCATTAGGTCCCCGGTGGCGAGCCAGCCGTCGCGGAACTTCCTGGCCG
>DATFGS010000573.1:0-3066 GCA_035249225.1 Candidatus Methylomirabilota bacterium
CGGACGGGCCCGCCTCGGGGACGGGCGGAGCCACCGCGGGCAGCCGCACCGTGAACTCGCTCCCCTGGCCCGGCCCCGCGCTCCACACCGCGACCGAGCCGCCGTGCAGCTCCACCAGGCGCTTCACGAGGGCCAGCCCGAGCCCCAGCCCGCCGCGCGAGCGATCGAGGCTCTGCGGCTCCTGCACGAAGAGGTCGAAGACCCGCGCGAGCAGGTCGGTGCGGATGCCCTGGCCGGTGTCGCGTACCCGCAGCACCGCCTGCTCCCCGTTCCGCTCGGTGGTGACGGTCACGCGGCCCGAGCCCGGGGTGTACTTGAGCGCATTGTCCAGGAGGTTGTTGATCACCTGCTCGAGCCGCGCCGCGTCGCCGTTCACGTACACCGGGACGCCCTCGAGGGCGACGGTGTGCCGCTCGGTGCGCCCGGCCTGGGCGAGGGCGTCGAGACAGCGGCCCGCGAGGGCGCGCAGCTCCACCGGGCGGCGCTGCAGCTCGATCTTGCCCGAGGTCGCGCGGGCGACGTCGAGCAGGTCGTCCACGAGCCGGCCGAGGTGGCCGGTCTGGCGGCCGATGATCGCGACGACGTGGCGCATGGTCTCGTCGCCGGGGAGCCGCTCGAGCACCGCCACCGCGTTTGTCAGCGTGCCGAGCGGGTTGCGCAGCTCGTGGCCGAGCATGGCCAGGAACTCGTCCTTGGCCTGGTTCGCGGCGCGGAGCGATTCCTCGTACAGCTTCCGCTCGGTGATGTCGAGCGAGACGCTCAGCACCGCGGGCTCGCCCTCGAAGGTCATGACCTCCGAGTTGACGAGGAGCTGGCGCTCCTCGCCGCTCCGCGTCCGGAACGTGACCTCGAGGTCGCGCACCCGGCCCTCGGTGTGCAGGAGGCGCAGCACCCGGTCGCGCTGCTCGGTGGTCACCCAGAAGCCGAGCTCCGGCTTGCTGCGGCCGAGCATCTCCTCGCGCGGGTAGCCGCTGTGGCGCACCGCCGCCTCGTTGACCTCGAGGTGCCGGTGATCGCGCAGGCTCGTGATGGACATCGGCAGCGGGTTGGCGTGGAAGGCCACCATGAAGCGCCGCTCGCTCTCGCGCAGCGCGGCCTCCGCCCGCGTGCGGTCCGTGATGTCGGTGAGCGCGCTCAGGATGCAGGCCTCGCCGTCGAACATCACGATGTCGGCGGAGAGGACGGTCACGCGCTCCTCGCCGCTCTTGACCCGGAACCGGCACTCCATCCCGCGGACCGTCCCGCCCGCCTTGAGCACGCGGATGCCCTCGTCGCGCTGGGCGGGATCCACCCAGAGCCCGAGCTCCACCGGGGTCCGGCCGAGGATCTCCTCCCGTGTGTAGCCGGAGGTGCTCAGGAAGGCGTCGTTGGCGTCGCGGACGCGGCCGTCGCCGAGGCCGGTGAGGCAGAGGATGGTGGGGCTCAGCCCGAAGACCGCGCGGAGCTTCTCCCCGAAGCCGGGCGTGGAAGGCATCGCGGGAAGTATGGGGCGGCCCTGTCCGGCTGGCAACCCCGGGGTCCACGGGTGCCCGGGGTAAAGGTGTATGATGTCGCCCGACACCGACCCTCCCTTCCACAAAGGAGCGCTGCCATGGCGACCGCGGGTCACGAGATCGACGTCAAGGACGTGGAGTATCTCCGTCACGGGAGCCAGCCGCTCCTGGCCCGGATGTTCGTGCCGCGGGGCCACGGGCCGTTCCCGATGATCGTGGAGCTGCACGGCGGGGCCTGGAGTCGCGGCGACCGGACGAACGACACCATCATGAACGAGCCGCTGGCCCGCAGCGGCGTGGTGGTGGCCGCGCTCGACTTTCGCCAGCCTCCCGAGGCGTCCTATCCCGGCTCGCTGGTGGACACCAGCTACGCGGTCCGCTGGCTCAAGAGCCGCGCCGCGGAGTTCAACGGGCGCGCGGACCAGGTCGGGCTGATGGGCGCGTCGAGCGGCGCGCACATGGCCATGCTGCTCGCCATGAAGCCGCGCGATCCGAAGTATGCCGCCCTGGCCCTCCCCGCGGGCACCCCGTCCGATCCGGCCAGGACAATCGACGGCAGCGTGCGCTGCGCGGTGCTCTGCTGGCCGGTCATCGATCCGCTTTCGCGCTACCGCTACGCCAAGGCGCTGAAGGCGGGCGGCCCCCCGTACCCGGACGTGGTGGATCGCGTGCTGCCCGGCCACGACGCCTACTGGGTGACCGAGGAGGCCATGGCCGAGGGCAACCCGACGCTCGCGCTCGAGCGCGGCGAGCAGGTCGAGACGCCGCCGGTGGTCTACATCCAGGGCTCGGCCGACAAGGCCCACCCGCGGCCGGATCTGGACCGCTTCGTGGCGCAGTACCGCAAGATCGGCGGCCAGGTGGATCTCGAGCTGCTGGAGGGCGAGACCGAGGGCTACATCAGCAAGAAGCCCGCCGCGGCGGAGCGGACGATCTCGCGGATCATCGAGTTCGTCCACAAGCAGCTCGGCTAGCCGGGCGGCGCGCTAGGTCGCTTCCAGCTCCTTGCGGACGCGCGGGAGGACTTCGCGGGCGATACGCGCGGTGTAGTCGCGCTCCGGATCCGCCGGCCACTTCGGGTCGGGGATCGGGTGGAGCACGACGTGCTCGAACGCGGCGGGCGCGGCGCGTAGCGCGGCGATCAGGCGCTCGGCCACCTCGCCGGTGCCGCCGCGAAGGCTGAACGCGTCCGCGGCCTCGGTGGAAAGGAACTCCACCACCTTGCCGCTTGCCTCCAGATCGGCCGCGTGGTGGAAGTCGGGCCACACGCCGCGGTCGTGCTTCAGCCGCTCGGGGTCCGGTCCCGTCCATCGCAGCGCGGGCGGGTCGAAGAGGGCGGGCGAGTACTCGTAGTAGCCGGCGGCCATGGAGCGCGCCATCGTCAGCGCGCGGGCCGGCTCGTCCACCAGCACGGTGTGGAAGATCGCGCCGAGCTTCACCGCCGCGGGATCGCGCCCGGCCTCGGCGGCGCCCGCGCGGATCGCGCGCACCGCGGTGGCGATGTTGGCCGGGTGCGTGCCCACCCGGATGAAGACGCCGTCGGCCACCCCGCCCGCCATCCGCAGCGTCCTCG
>DATFGS010000574.1:0-6782 GCA_035249225.1 Candidatus Methylomirabilota bacterium
ACGTAGGACTGGATGATGTCGAAGAAGGCCTGGTCGCCCGGGCGGATGATCCGGTCGGTGAAGTTGTGCGGGTGCGGGGAGCACCGCTCCCCGGAGATCGCGTTGATGGCCTCCACGCAGTCCGACCCCATCTCGTAGAGCCGCTTGTTGGCGAGCGCCACGATGTCGTTCTCGCGCACCCCCGGCTTCAGCGCCTCGAAGATGTCCTGGTAGACGCCGTCGCCCATCGCGGCCGCCATGTTCAGCAGGGTCAGCTCGTCCACGTTCTTGATCACCCGGGCCTCGAGCATCACCTGCTGGCCGTCCCGTACCTCGATGCCCTGCTTCTGCAGCGCGAAGAGGAAGGGCGGCTCGACGACGTCGATGCCGAGCGGCATGCCCGCCACGCCCTCGCGGGTCAGGATGGCCTTGATCTCGCGCGCGGCCGCCTCGAAGAGGCCGGCCTTCGGGGACACCGCGCCGCGCATGCCCACCATGCCGGCCAGGCACTGGTTCGGGGGGAGCTGCGGGGTGGAGAGGCGGTGATGCCGCGCCGCCGAGCCGAAGTCCCACACCCAGGGCTGGCCGTTGCCGGTCAGCAGGCTCCACCGCGTGAGCTTGTCGCGCGCCCACTCGCCGATGACGGTACCCGAGATGTAGCGGATGTTGTACTGGTCGAACAGGAGCAGGGCGCCCAGGCCCGATCGGGCGAGGGCCCGGCGCGTGCGCCCCAGGCGGTACTCGTGCAGGCGGCGGAAGTCCACCCGCTCCTCGAAGTCGACCTGGGTGTGGCCGGGCGCCTGGATCGGCCGGTCCCAGCGGTGCTTCGGGTCCACCGCGTCGGGCTTCGGGGCCTTCGCCTTGCGCGCCATCGGCGCCTCCTCGGGTTCGGGGTGAGCGACGCGTCTCTCCTACCACATACGTGCCGTTCGCGATAGACTCGGCTGCACGATGACGACGCGGTCTCCACACGACGCTCCCGCCCAGGACGCGATGCCGACCACCCGGGGCCTGAACTACTTCCTGGAAGATCAGAGCTTCCAGTTCCTCTGCGGGTCGGTGATGGGTGCCGACGTCTATGAGCGGGCCCGCCCGCATCTGACCGATCTCGGGGCGATCGCGGGCGACGAGCTCGACGCCCTGGCCGCGGTCGCCGATCGCAATCCCCCCGTCCTCCGGGCTTTCGACGAGCAGGGCCGCCGCGTGGACGAGGTGGTGCGGCACCCGGCGTATCGCCGCATGGAGGAGATCGCCTTCTCCCGCTTCGGGCTGGCCGCGATGGCCCACCGGCCCGGTGTGCTCGGCTGGCCGGGGCGCGCCCCGCAGGTGCTCAAGTACGCGCTCTCGTATCTCTTCGCCCAGAGCGAGTTCGGGCTGCTCTGCCCGGTGAACATGACGGACTCGTGCGCGCGCATGCTCGGCGCGTTCGGGAGCGACGAGCTGAAGGCGCGCTATCTGCCGCACCTGACCTCGACCGATCCGGACACGCTCTGGCAGGGCACGCAGTGGATGACCGAGCGCACCGGCGGCTCCGACGTGGGCGCCTCCACCACGGTGGCCCGGCGTGAGGCGGACGGGCAGTGGCGCCTGTGGGGCGACAAGTGGTTCACCTCGGTGGCCAACGCGGAGCTCGCGCTGACGCTGGCCCGGCCCGACGGGGCGCCCGCCGGGACCCGCGGGCTCGCGATGTTCCTGGTGCCCCGGCGCCTCCCCGACGGCAGCAAGAACGCCTGGACGGTCAACCGGCTGAAGGACAAGCTCGGCTCGCGCTCGATGGCGACCGGCGAGGTCACCTACGCGGGGGCGGTGGGCTACGTGGTGGGCGAGCTCGATTCGGGCTTCAAGCAGATGATGGAGATGGTCAACGGCTCGCGGCTGTCCAACGCGATGCGCGCGGCCGGCATCATGCGGCGCGCCCTGCTCGAATCGCTCACGCACGCGCGGCAGCGCGTCGCCTTCGGCCGGCCGCTGATCGAGCTGCCGCTGCTGCGGAGCAACCTCCTCGGCATGCTGCTCGACGCGGAGGCGGCCGCCTCGGTGATTCTCAACGGCGCCGCGCTGCTCGACCGGCGCGAGGCGGGGGCGGCGGACGCCCGCGCGCTCGCGCGAGTGTGGACGCCGCTCGCCAAGTACTGGATCACCCTGCGGGCGCGGGACGTGACCGCGGAGGCCATGAACGTCCGCGGCGGCAACGGCTACGTGGAGGAGTGGGTGAACCCGCGGCTCCTGCGCGACGCCTACCTGGGGGCGATCTGGGAGGGCTCGGCCAACGTGGTGGCGCTCGACGTGCAGCGCGCGATCGCCAAGGATCGCGGGCTCGAGGCGCTGACCGGCTTCATGGCCGAGCGGCTCGGGCGCGTCACGGAGCCGGCCGCGAAGCCGCTGGTGGACCTGGTGCGGTCGAATCTCGAGGCGGTGACGCGGCAGACCGCCGGCTGGGCCGCGCAGCCTGCGGGCGAGCGCGAGCTCGGCGCGCGGCCGGTGGCGGACGCGCTCTATCACCTGCTCGCGGGCTCGCTGCTGCTCGCCGAGGGGCAGCTCCTGCGCGAGCAGGGGCGCGGCTACCGGAAGCTGCTCGCGGCCGGGCTCTATCTCAAGCGCTGGCTCGAGCCGCGCGGCCCCGCGAGCCCGCCGTTCAGCGCGCGCCAGATCGAATGGCTCGAATCCCTCGCGGAGTGGCGTCCCATAGACGCCGCCGCGCTGGCCGACGTGGAATAAGGCCCCATGGACGTCACCGAGATCATCTGGCGGCCGGACCCCGAGGCGGCCGCCCGCACCCGGATGGGCCGCTTCATGGCGCAGCACGGCCTGGCGACCCTGGTCGACTGGCAGCGGCGCTCGATCGCGGAGCCCGAGTGGTACTGGGACGCGGTCTCCCGCGACCTGGGCTTCCACTGGTTCACGCCGTACCGGCGCGTGCTCGACGAGTCGAAGGGCATCCAGTGGCCGCGGTGGTTCGAGGGCGGTCGGCTCAACCTCGCCGACAACTGCGTGGACCGCCACATCGCGGCGGGCCGGGGTGGCAAGCCCGCGGTGATCGCCGAGGCCGAGGACGGCACGGTGCGCACGCTCACCTACGCGGAGCTGGCGGGGGAGATCAACCGGCTGGCCAGCGCGCTCAAGCGGCTCGGGATCCGGCCCGGCGACACGGTCGGGATCTTCCTGCCCATGGGCGCCGAGGCGGTGATCGCCACGCTCGCGGTGGCCCGCATCGGCGCGGTGTACACGCCGTGCTTCTCGGGCTACGGCGCGCAGGCGGTGGCCTCGCGGCTCGACGGCTGCGGCGCGCGCCTGCTCATCACCGCGGACGCCTTCGCGCGCCGCGGGCAGGCGATCCCGCTCAAGCGCACCGCGGACGAGGCGGTGAGCGCCTCGCCGAGCGTCGAGCACGTGATCGTGTACCGCCGGGGCGACGGCGACGTGCCGTGGAAGGATGGGCGCGATCTCTGGTGGCACGAGCTGGTGGCGAAGGAGTCGACGAACTGCCCGGCGCTGCCGGTCGAGGCCGACCATCCGTGCCTGATCATCTACACGTCGGGCACCACCGGCCGGCCGAAGGGCACCGTGCTCACGCACGGCGGCTTCTCGATCAAGAACGCGCACGACTTCGCGTATCTCTTCGACCTCGGCGAGTCCGACCGGCTCTTCTGGGTGACCGACCTGGGCTGGCTCATGGGGCCGATGCTCATCGGCGGCGCCCTCCTCACCGGCGGCACCGCGGTCCTCTTCGAGGGCACGCCCGACTATCCGAAGCCCGATCGGCTGTGGTCCGTGCTGGAGCGCCACCGGGTCACCGTGCTCGGCATCTCGCCCACCGCGGTGCGCGCGCTCATGCCCCACGGCGCCGAATGGGTCACGCGCCACGATCTCTCCTCGCTCAAGCTGATCGCCTCGACGGGCGAACCGTGGAATCCCGAGCCCTACCGCTGGCTCTTCGAGACCGCGGGGAAAGGGAAGCTGCCCATCATCAACTACACGGGCGGCACCGAGATCTCGGGCGGCATCCTCTCGTGCTTTCCGATCGCGCCGATCAAGCCCTGCTCGTTCGCGGGACCGATCCCGGGCATGGCCGCCGACGTCTACGACGACGAGGGCCGGCCGGTGCGCGGCCAGGTGGGCGAGCTGGTCGTCACGCGGCCGTGGCCGGGCATGACCGCGGGATTCTGGAAGGACCGGGAGCGCTACCTCGAGACCTATTGGTCGCGCTGGCCCGACGTCTGGGTGCACGGCGACTGGGCCTACGTCGACCCCGACGGCTTCTGGTTCATCCAGGGGCGCTCCGACGACACCCTCAAGATCGCGGGCAAGCGGGTGGGCCCGGCCGAGGTGGAGTCGGTGCTGGTGGGCCACCCGGCGGTGGCCGAGGCGGCCGCGATCGGCGTGCCGCACGAGATCAAGGGCGAGAGCGTGGTGTGCTTCGCGGTGCTGCGGCCGGCCCACCAGCCCTCCGAGGCGCTCCGCGCCGAGCTCGTGGAAGAAGTGGTGCGATCGATGGGCAAGGCGATCCGCCCGGAGCGCGTGCTCTTCGCGCGCGAGCTGCCGAAGACCCGGAGCGCCAAGATCATGCGGCGCGTGGTGCGCGCGACCTACCTCGGCAAGGATCCGGGTGATCTCTCCTCGCTCGACAACCCGGGCGGGGTGAAGGCGATCGCCGA
This sequence comes from Candidatus Methylomirabilota bacterium, assembly GCA_035249225.1. Taxonomy (GTDB): domain Bacteria; phylum Methylomirabilota; class Methylomirabilia; order Rokubacteriales; family CSP1-6; genus CAMLFJ01. The sequence continues at coordinate 4,635 of DATFGS010000574.1, forward strand.
CGCCTCGTAGGCTAGGCGTGCCCGCGGCGCGAGTAGGTGAACGCGCCCAGGATCACCACGATCACCACGAGCTGGGTGAGCACGCCCTGCCACGTCGGGTAGACGCCCAGGGACGGAATCGCGGGTAGATCGAGCGTCGCCACCGGCAGCCTGCCCGCGTGCTGGAGCGCGGCGATGCCCTTGCCCGCCAGCACCACCGCCAGCACCGCCATCAGGGCCGACCCCACGCCGAAGAACCAGGCGACCGGGAGGCGGAGCCCGAGCCGGAGGATCAGCCAGGCGAGCAGGCCGAGGCCGACGAAGCCGCTGACGCAACCCAGGCCGACCGCCAGGTGGCCGCCGGGTCCGGCCTCCACCCACAGGGCCTGGTAGAACAGCACGGTCTCGAACGCCTCGCGATAGACCGCGAGGAACGAGATCGAAGCGAGCGCCCAGAGCGTGCGACCCGACAGGGCCGACCGCACGCGGGTCTCGATGAAGGCCTTCCAGCGCGCGGCGTGGGAGTGGCGGTGCATCCAGAAGCCCACGTAGAGCAGCATGGCGGCGGCCACGAGGGCGGTGACGCCCTCGGTGACCTCGCGGCTGGCCCCGCTCACCGTCACCACGTACGAGGCGGCCACCCACGTCACGCCGCCCAGCGCGAGCGCCCCGATCCACCCCGCGTGCACGTAGCGGAGCCCCTCGCGGCGCCCCGACTTGATCAGCATCGCCACGAGCGCGGCCAGGACCAGGATCGCCTCGAGGCCTTCGCGGAGCAGGATGACGAGGGCGCTCGTGAAGGTGGTGACCGGGGAGAGCCGGGCGGCGTCGAGTCGCTCGCGGGCCGAATCGAGCAGCGTGGCGATCGTGCGCGCCTGCGCCTCCACCGTCTCGCGGGGGGCCCGCGACTGGATGAGGGTCCGGTAGCGGAGCATCTCGGCCTCGACGCGCGTCTTGAGACCGCCGTCGACCGCACCGAGCTGCGTCTCGACCAGCTCGAAGCCCTCCAGGTAGGCGGTGACCGCGAGCTGGTGCGCCTGGGCGACGTCACCGCGGCGATAGGCCGCCAGGCTGTCGGCGAGCACGCGCGCACTGAAGTCGATCGGCGACTCGCGCCCGACGGCGAGGGCGGCCGGCTCCCCGCGCAGGTAGGCGAGCACCGCGGCGCCGTCCGGTCCCGAGCGCGCGGCCACCTCCTTGGGGGTGGCCATGACCAGCGCGCGCAGATCGCGCAGCTCGCTCTTGGCGACCCCGCTGTTCCACAGCGCGGCGCCCCGCTCCCGGTCGGCCGGCGGGGTCGCGAGCGTGCTCACATGGAAGGCGAGCCCCCAGCGCTGGGCCTCGCTGAGCGGCGCGAAGCCGGTCATGGCGGTGCCCTTGATGCCGAGCGTGATCGTGTTGTAGAGCCCGAACAGGCTGCGCTCGCCCATCCGCCCCGCGTCGGTGAGGTCGGCGGGCGGCGGGGTCAGCCCCCTGGCGCCCGGCCCGTCGCCGTGGCCGGTCGCGCCGTGGCAGACCGCGCAGTGGGTCGTGAAGTCCGCGGCGGCCGGCGTCAGGTCGGGTACCTGGCGGGGCGTGACGCGGACCTCGTAGAGATCGATGATGCGCCGGCGAAGGTCGGCGGAGATGGCCGCGACCTCCTCTCCGGGCCGCTTGTCCCGGATGGCCGCGAGGAGCCCGGCCGCGGTGGCCTCGAGGGCGGTCCGCTCGGGCCGGGCGGGCAGGCCGGCGATCATGGCGCGGACGCCGGTCGCGAACTCGACCTGTTCGTTGTACTCACCCTGGTCGAGCACCTTGCCGTTCTGCACCGCGCCCGGATAGTCCACGCCCAGGTAGTCGAGCGCGTGCAGGATGGGGGTGAACGGGTCCGGGTCGGCGGCGCTCGCCGCGCCGGAGGCGAGGCCGATCGCGAGGATCAGCGGCCCGAGAACGCGGACGAGCCGACGCGTCAGCGTCGCGTCTCCCGGGGTGTGACCGCGATCGCGAGCTTGCCGACCCCGGCGAGCCGGGCCGCGTCCATGACGTCCACCACGCGCCCGTGCCGCACGTCGGTGTCGGCCTCGATCACCACCGCGAGCTCGGGCTCGGTGCGGGCCCGGGCCTGCAGGCGCGCGGTGAGCTGGGCGGGCTCGACCGGCTCGCGCTCGAGGTAGACGACGCCCTCGCGCG
>DATFGS010000575.1:0-9544 GCA_035249225.1 Candidatus Methylomirabilota bacterium
GGTGCGAGCCGCGCCGGCTCGAGGGGATCGCTCCGGTGCGCGTAGGAGCGGGTGACGTCGCGGAGAATGCCGAGCACCAGCGCGAGGCCGGCGCCCGCGCCGAACACGACCGCGATCAGCGCCATCAGGGGAACGTCGAACGCCCAGTCGCCGCCCAGGGCGACGTGGGCGCGACTCGGGTTGATCGACGTCAGGTAGGTGACGACGATGGCGAAGAGAAGACCGACGACGAGCCCGAAGCGGATCGACACGGACGGGACGGAGCGGCGGCGCTAGCGGGCCGCGGTACGCTCTTCCTCTTCGATCGCGCGCTGGCACTCGATGCAGTACCGCGCGTCCGGCACCGCGTCGAGGCGCTTGTCGGCGATGGGCTCCCCGCAGCGCTCACAGTCGCCGAACCCGCCGTCGGTGATCTTCTGCAGCGCGAGCGCCACTTCCTTCAGCCTCCGGCGCTCTCCGTTGCCCAGCTCGAAGAGAAACTCGCGATTGTACGCGGACGAGGCCTGGTCACCCAGGTCCTTGATGGAGTCGTCTTCGGGGCCCTTCCCATAGAGGACGTTCCGGCCCACCTCCTCCTCGAGCTGGCGATGCTTCTCTTCCAGCTTCTTGCGGAGCTGAACCAAACGGTCTTTCTTCATCCCTGGCCTCCTCTCGCTTCACGCGGCGTCGCCGCTAGTCGCGCAGGCTACCATGGGGTCCTACGCAAATCAATCCCGCGCGCCCGCGCCCTCGACGGAAACGAGCGGCGCGTCGCCCCACAGCCGCTCCAGCGAGTAGAATCCGCGCGTCTCCTCGAGGAACACGTGCACGACCACGTCGCCGTAGTCGAGCAGGAGCCAGCCGCTCTCCGCGCTGCCCTCGTTGTGGCGCGGCCGCACCCCTTCCGCGCGCAGCGCGCCGCGCACCGCGTCCGCGATGGTATCGGCCTGGGGCGTCGACCGGGCGCTGCAGACGAGGAAGTAGTCGGCCACGCTCGACAGGCCCTGCAGGTCCAGCACCACCAGGTCGATCGCCTTCTTCTCCAGGGCCGCGCGGGCGGCCACGCGAACGACGGCTTCGGCGGACAGGATGGCCATCAGGCCTCCGGGCGGTAGAGCTGCTGGTCGCGGATGTACGACACCACCGCCTCCGGCATGCGGAAGGCGAGGCTCCGGCCCTCGCGGGCGCGCCGGCGCAGGTCCGAGCCCGAGATGGGCAGGGACGCCGCGTGCAGCAGGATCGGAGCGGGGTCGTCGGACGGCTCGACCGCCGCGGGTACGAAGCCGGACAGGCCCAGCTCCCGCAGCACCTTGAGCGCGGCCGGGGTCTCGGGATCGAAGTCCATCCCGTTGCGCGGGACCACCACCAGGCGCGCCAGCGCGGCGACGCGCCGCGGCTCCCTCCAGCTCAGCAGATCGAGGAAGGTCTCCGAGCCGATGACGAGGTGGAGGCGCCCCCGGTCCTGCAGCGCGATCAGGGTGTCCACCGTGTAGGACGGCCCGCTGCGCTTCACCTCGACGTCCGAGACCTCGAAGCGCGGGTGCTCGCGGACCGCGAGGGCGGTCATCCGGTAACGGTGGATCGCGGGCGCCAGCTCGGCCGCCGGCTTGTGCGGGGGCTGCGCCGCCGGCACCAGCAGCACGCGGTCGAGGCGGAGCGCCTCGCAGACTTCGTCGGCCACGAGGAGGTGGCCGAAGTGGATCGGATTGAACGACCCCCCGAAGATGCCGACGCGCAGCTGCAGGCGGCTACTCCCGGATATGCCCGTCGCCCCACACCACGAACTTGGTGGTGGTCAGCTCGCGCACCCCTACCGGGCCCCGGGCGTGGACACGGGAGGTGGAGATCCCCATCTCGGCCCCCATGCCGAACTGGCTGCCGTCCACGAGCCGCGTGGACGCGTTGACCAGCACCGCCGCCGCGTCCACCTCCTGGGTGAACCGCCGGGCGCGGCGCAGGTCGCGCGTGACGATGGACTCGGCGAGCCCGGAGCCGTGGCGCCGGATGTGGGCCACCGCGTCCTCGAAGCGCTCCACCACCCGCACCGCGAGGATGTAGTCGAGATACTCGGCGTCCCAGTCCGCGGGCTCGGCCGCCCGGGCCCCGGGCATCAGGGCCCGCGCCCGCTCGTCCGCGCGCGTCTCCACCCCCGCCTCCGCGAGCCGGGCGGCCAGCCGCGGCAGGAAGTCGGGCGCGACCGCCGCGTGCACGAGCAGGGTCTCGAGCGCGTTGCAGACGCTGACCCGCTGGGCCTTGGCGTTGACCGCCACCGCCACCGCCATGTCGAGATCCGCGCCCTCGTCCACGTAGAGATGGCAGAGCCCCTTGTCGTGCTTGAGCACCGGGACCGTCGAGCGCTCCGCGACCAGCCGCACGAACTCCTCGCCGCCCCGCGGGATGATGAGGTCGAGGTAGCGGTCGAGGGTGAGCATGGCGAGCACCGCCGCGCGGTCCGCCGTCTCCACCGCCTGGACGCTCTCGGCCGGCAGCCCCGCCTTCTCGACCGCGCGGGCGAGGATCTGGGCCAGCATGGTGTTGGAGTCGAGCGCCTCGCTGCCGCCGCGCAGCAGCACCGCGTTGCCCGACTTGAGGCAGAGACCGGCCGCGTCCGCGGTCACGTTCGGCCGCGACTCGTAGATGAACCCGATGACCCCCAGGGGGACCCGCACGCGGGCGATCTCGAGGCCGGAGGGCCGGCGCGAGGTCTCGACGGTCTCACCGACCGGATCGGGCAGGCCCGCCACGTGGCGCAGGCCCGCCGCCATCTCGTCGATACGGCTCTCGGTGAGGGTGAGGCGGTCGACGAAGGCGCGCGGGTGGCCCCCGGCGCGGGCGCGCTCGAGATCCTGCCGGTTGGCCTCGAGGATCGCGCCGGTCTTCTCCTCGAGCCCGCGCGCCATCTGGGCGAGCGCCTCGTTCTTGGCCCGGCTCGGAGCCAGCGCGAGCACCCGCGCCGCCTCCTTGGCCGCCCGCGCCTTCGCCTCGACGTGTGCCGCCGCGTCCATGTTGTGCCCTCTCCCCGCGTCCATCACAGGATCACCAGGTTGTCCCGGTGGATCACCTCGTCGACGCCCTTGTAGCCCAGCACCTTCTCGATGTCCTTCGTCTTCGCGCCCCGGATCCGCCGCAGCTCACCCGCGTCGTAGTTGACGAGGCCGCGCGCGAACTCCTGGCCGTCCGACTGGGCCAGCGCCACCACCTCGCCCACGCGAAACTCGCCGCTCACGTCCACCAGCCCGGACGGCAGCAGGCTCGTGCCCCTCTCAGTTAAGGCCTTCTTCGCGCCCGCGTCAACCGTGAGCCGCCCCTGGGGCGGCACCGCGAAGGCGATCCACCGCTTGCGGGCGGCGAGGCGGTCGTCCCGGGGCTGGAAGTACGTCCCCACCGGCTCGCCCTTGAGCAGTCGCTGGAGGATCCCGGGCTCGCGCCCGCTCGCGATCACCATCGGGATCCCGGAGGCGCCCGCCTTCTGCGCGGCCTCGAGCTTGGTGCTCATGCCGCCCACCGACACGGTGGCGGAGGCATCGAAGACCATCTTCTGGATCTCGTCGGTGATGGCTTCCACCGTCTCGAGCCGGCGGGCCCCCGGATCTCGGCGGGGATCGCCGGTGTAGAGCCCGTCCACGTCGGTCAGGAGCACGAGCAGGTCGGCGTCGATGAGGTGCGCGACGAGGGCGGCGAGGTTGTCGTTGTCGCCCACCTTGATCTCGTCCACCGCCACCGTGTCGTTCTCGTTGACCACGGGCAGCACCCCGTAGTCGAGCAGCGCGAGGAGGGTGTTGCGGGCGTTGAGGTAGCGCGAGCGATCGCTGATGTCCTGGCCGGTGAGCAGCACCTGGCCCACCGGGATGCCGTGCTTCTTGAACGCCTGCTCGTACTCCCACATCAGCGCAGACTGCCCGACCGCCGCCGCGGCCTGCTTCTCCGGAATCGACTGGGGCCGCCCCTTGAGCCCGAGGCGCGCCACCCCGGTGGCGATCGCCCCGGAGGACACCAGCGCGACCTCGCGCTTGTCCTGGACGAGGGCGGCCAGGTCGCCGGCCAGGCGACCGATCGTCTCGCTCGACGGGCCCTCGCCCGGCGTGGTGACGAGCCCGCTGCCGACCTTCACCACGACGCGGCGGGCGCGGATCAGCGCGCGGCGGGCATCCATGGCTCGCTCGCCAGGCGCCGGGCCATCTCGTGGACCAGCGCGGGCAGGCCCTCCCCGGTCACGGCGGAGATGGCGTGAAAGGCCAGGCCGTGCTCGGCGCAGAAGCGCTCCACCGCGGCGCGCGCCACCGCGGTGCCCGGCAGCTCCACCTTGTTCACGGTCACGATCTGCGGGCGGGCGGCCAGCTCCTCCGAGTACGCGCGCAGCTCGTCCTGGATCGCCCGGTAGTCGTCGAGCGGATCGCGGCCGGTGGACGGATCGAGATCGATCAGGTGCACGAGCACCCGCGTGCGCTCGGTGTGACGCAGGAAGCGGTGCCCGAGCCCCTTGCCCTCCGCCGCGCCGGGAATCAGGCCCGGCAGATCGGCGATGACGAAGCTCTGATCCTCGCCCGCCCGCACGATGCCGAGCGAGGGCACGAGCGTGGTGAAGGGATAGTCGGCGATCTTGGGCTTGGCCGCGGAGAGCCGGGAGACCAGCGTGGACTTGCCCGCGTTGGGGAACCCGATCACCCCCACGTCGGCCAGGAGCTTCAGCTCGAGGTGGATCCACCGCTCCTCGCCCGCCCGGCCCAGATCCGCGCGGCGCGGCGCGCGATTGGTCGAGGTGGCGAACCGGGCGTTGCCGCGCCCGCCGCGGGCTCCCCGGGCCACCTGGAGCCGCTCCCCGGGCTGCGTGAGATCGCCCAGCGGCAGACGGCCGTCCCGCTCGGAGACCATGGTGCCGAGCGGCACGCGCAGCACGGTGTCGAAGCCGCTCGCGCCCTGCTTGTTGGAACCCTTGCCGTGCTGACCGCGCTCCGCGGTGTAGTGCCGCTTGTAATGGAAGTCCAGCAGCGTGGTGATGGAGGGATCCGCCTCGAGGATCACGCTGCCGCCGTCGCCCCCGTCGCCCCCGTCGGGGCCGCCGCGGGGCACGTACTTCTCACGCCGGAAGCTGATGCAGCCCGCGCCGCCGTCGCCACCCTTGACGAAGACGTCGATCTCGTCGACGAACATGGCGTGGGGGTGCTCCGGCGTCGCCGGATCGGCTCAGGCGCGCTGCTGGGCGATGCTGATGTACTTGTCGTCGCCCTTGCGCTCGAAGAGCACGTAGCCGTCGGCCTTGGCGAAGAGCGTGTGATCCACGCCCAGGCCCACATTCGCGCCTGGCTTGAAGCGGGTCCCGCGCTGACGGACCAGGATGCTGCCGGCGGTGACGAACTGGCCGCCGAAGCGCTTCACGCCCAGCATCTGGGGATTGGAGTCGCGGCCGTTCCGGGAGCTGCCGACACCCTTCTTGTGAGCCATGGCCCTAGACCTCGATCTTGGTGATGCGGACCGCGGTCATCGTCTGCCGATGCCCGCGGTGACGCCGATAGTTCTTCCGCCGCTTGAACTTCACGACCAGGACCTTGGCGCCCCGCCGCTCGGCCACCACCTCGCCGGTGACCTTGGCGGAGGCGAGCGCCTTCGAATCGATCGTCACCTGCCCGTCCTGGTTGACCAGGAGGACCTTGGTGAACTCCACCGCGGCGCCCTTGTCCCGGCCCAACCGCTCGACCCGGATGACCTGCCCCGGAGCGACGCGGTACTGCTTACCCCCTGTCGCGATCACCGCTTCCATTGCCGACGACCTTTCTCTATCTCGTTCTGTCTCGTGGTTGCCGCTCGTGGGACCACACTGCCGACGTCGAGTGGATTCTCGGCGAGCGCCTATCTGACCACAGGCTCCCGCCGAAAGTCAAGCCGGGCGGGGCTTTAGGCCGCCTCAGGCCGTCCGCATGTAGTCGCCCAGTCGCTGGCGGAGGAACAGCCGCGAGCGGTGCACGCGCGACTTCACGGCGGGCAGGCTGATGTGCAGGGTCTCGGCGATCTCCGGGTTGGAGAGCCCCTCCACGTCGTGCAGCAGGAACGCGGTCCGGTAGTCCCCCGGGAGGTCGTCGATGGCCGTGGTCAGCAGCTTGCGCAGCTCCGTCTGGAGCGCCGGCTCCTCGGCCCGCCCCGACCAGTCGCGCAGCGGCTCCGCGTGCTGGCCGAGCTCGTCGAAGCCCGGCGTGAGCGCGTCCCAGGAGATCTCGTTGCGCTGGCCGTGTCGGCTGCGCAGCTTCTGGTACGCCGCGTTGGCGGTGATGCGGTAGACCCAGCTCCCGAAGGCGGACTCGCCCTTGAAGGTGTCGATCTTGCGGGCGGCCGTCCAGAGGGCGTCCTGCACCACCTCCTCCGCGTCCTGCTCGTTGCTCGTGATGCGGATGGCGAGCCGGTAGACGCGGTCGCCGTAGGTGGCGATGAGCTCCTCGGCCGCGCCGGGCTCCTGCCGCCGCAGGCGCTCCACGAGCTCGGCGTCCCGATCCACCTTCTTGGGGCCTCCCGCGGTGTCCTGATGTCCGTTGGGTGCGTGCAGCGTCGTCATGCACTGTTCCTGTAGAGCGCGAGGTGCGCCTTCAGCTCCTCGACGCATCGTTCGATGACCGTGATGTCCCGGGTGACCTTCCCCAAGAGAATGGCGCCCTCGAGCCCTCCCACGAGGAACTGGGCGACGCGCACCGCGTCCGCGTCCCGGCGGATCCGGCCGGTCCGCTGGCCCCGCCGGATCGTCTCCGCGAGGTGGTCGCGGTAGACATCGAAGATGCCGGCGAGCTGCTGGCGGAAGCCCTCGTGCACGTCGGAGAGCTCGGACGCGAGATTGCCCATCGCGCAGCCGCCCACGCAGTTCCGCTGGCGCTGCGAGTCGAGCACCCGATCGAAGAAGGCGTGAAGCTGGCCGACCGGATCGGCGTCCGCGTCCGCGAAGGCGGGCTCGAGCCCGCGCTCGATGAAGGCGCGCCGGATCCGATCGATGATCGCGTAGCCCAGCTCTTCTTTGCTCTTGAAGTAGTAGTAGAAGTTGCCCTTCCCGACCCCGCTCTCGCGCAGCACGTCGTCGAGCGAGGTGGACTGGTAGCCCTGCACGTGGATGAGCCGGGAGGCCGCGTTGAGAATCTGATCGCGCGTGGCCGCGCCCTTCTGACTCTTGGTCTCGGGCTGGGCCTTGGTCTCGCCGACTACCGCGCTCGCGCTCGCCATCGTGTCGCTCCCTGAGAAGTGTGGGCTATACCGACCAGTCGGTACAGAATGATAGCGGGGAGGGGTTGGGTTGTCAATTATTCCAGATTACGTAGTTACAGCAGGTAGTTAGGCTGGGAGCGACAGCAGCTTGAGGAGATCGGCGGTGAGGTCGTAGAGCTGGGCACAGCCCGAGCTGCCACCGACCAAGGTCTGGATGCGCTTGCGGAGCAGCGCGTCAACCGGCTGGTCGAGCAGCGAGCGGATCTTGCCCTGGGGCTCGCTGCAGATCCCCGAGTACGGCAGCCGCGAGGTGATCGAATCGGCGGCCACCACGGTTCCCCGGTCGAGGTCCAGCTCGTAGTGGAGATCGAAGCCGTGGACGTTGTCGTGCATCGAATGGAAGAGATGCAGGCGCCGGCCGGTCAGCACCAGGCGCGCGACCTTCTTGCGGGTGAAGATCTTCCGGGCGCCGGCGGGAGGACTGTAGAGCGTGGTCACCATCGGGGTGGCGACCGGCCTCGTCCCGAACAGCGCGTGGCCGGCTCCACTATAGGTGAAGCAGGAGTCGGGGAGATCCGCCCAGCCCGTCGTGTCGAGCCGCCAGCACGCCTCGGCATCCCCCGGATCGAGCCCGGCGGTGGTGGCCGCGGGCAGCTTGGTGACCTGGCGGGCCAGCCGCGCGACCTCGATGCCCGCGTCCACGAACAGCCCGGCGCCGGGTCGGGTCCCGCAGAGCTCCGCCATCCGCTTGGTGAAGCCGCCCACCATCCGCGTGCCCGCCAGCCCCGGAAAGTCGGCGGCGATGCCCGCATCCGCTCCGGCAAGCGCCCGGGCGCTCGCGGCCTGGACCTCGTACCCGGGCGACGGGGTCGAGACCAGGCTGACCTCGACCTCCATGTCCGGGTCGGTGATGCGCACGGTGTGGGTGAAGGCCGCGTCGTGGGTGTTGTCCACCCAGCCCTCCATCACCCGCTCGTACCGGTCGCGCCCGGCGAGGAACGGGGACCCGATCACTTGCGGAGATATTTCCCGGGGTCGGCGTCGAACCGGGTCTTGCAGCCGACCGCGCAGAAGTAGTACGTCTGTCCCTGGTACTGGGACTGCGCCGCCGCCTGCTTCGGCTCCACGTCCATCTCGCACACCGGATCCTTGGCCATCGTCATCGCTCCTTTCGGCTGGGATGGGCTGACGGTCCGAGCATACCGCTCCTAGCGTCCGGAGAACCGGGAGAAGACGTCGAGCAGCTCGTCCATCTTCCGCTGGCGATCGCGCGCCCCGGGGGTGCGGACCGCCTCCGCGACGCACGCCTCGAGGTGCTGGCCCAGCAGGAGCTTCTGCACCTGCTCCACCGCCCCCTGCACCGCCGCGAGCTGGAGGAGGATGTCCACGCAGGACTTATCCTCCTCGACCATGCGCTGGATGCCCTGCACCTGGCCCTCGATCCGGCGCAGCCGGCCCAGGGCTTTCGTCGTCGTCTGGCTGTCCATCATCATCGCCCTCAGGCCGCCCGGCGGTGCCGCAGCATGCGGAGCACCCAGTATCCGGCCAGCGCGGCCAGCAGATGTTTGAGAGTGTGCCCACTCACCACGTGGGTCACCGAGAGAACCCACCCGTCCAGGAGCTCCGGCGCCTTGGCCGCCGCGTAGGTCGCGGCGGCGGCCAGGAGCTCGCCCCCTCGGCTGTAGCGGGGCGGCAGCCACCACAGCATGAGCGGGACCGCGACGATCGGATAGAACTGCACCAGGGCGTAGGGGCGCAGGTCGCCCGCGCCGCGCAGCTCGGTCCAGTGCCAGTAGACGACGGAGCCCGCGGCGAGGAGGACGAGCGGGCCCAGGAGCCGCAGGCCCGCCTTCACCCCGATCCGCTCCGCGATCGTCGCGGCCAGGAGGCCCATCAGGGTGATCGCCAGCGGCAGCCGGTCCCAGGCCAGCCGGGCATTGCCCGGCTCCCAGTGGTAGTAGCCCGAGCCGAGGCCGGTCAGGAGCAGGCCGCCGAAGAAGACCAAGTACGGCCACCGCTCGCCCGGCTCCCGGAACGCGGGGCCTCTCCGCCCGGGCCCCATCACGAAGGCGAGCCCGAGCGCGCCGACCAGGATGAAGCCCACGTTGGAGAGCACGTTCAGGGCGTTGGGGATGCCGAGCCACGGCCGTGAGTCGGCCAGGCGATGATACGCGGGGTCCTGCGGAATGGGGGGAGCCAGCCACGCCCCCGCGGCGGCGAGCGCCGCGAGTCCCCCGATCAGCCCGAGCGCGCTCCGCCGTCCCATCCGGCCTCCCAGCTTATACCCCACCCGGGTAGGCGTGCGGGAGCCGGACCGGTCAGAGCTCCGGGAACAGCGAGGGCTGGGCGGCGGGGGCCGCGGGGCGCGCGCGGCGGCCGGCGGCGC
>DATFGS010000576.1:0-7042 GCA_035249225.1 Candidatus Methylomirabilota bacterium
GGCCACGCCGGACCACACGATCTACACGCGCCGGCTGCCCTGCTACGTCGAGGCGCCGGCCGGCGCCGACGCGGGCGCGCTGGGCGCCGCCATCGAGCGCGGTCTCGAGGCGTTCGCGGCCCGGTACACGGCCTATGTCGACGCTCACCGCCCGCCGGACCTGGCGCTCAGCGACGCGCTGCCGCGGGTCGTGCTCGTCCCCGGGCTCGGCATGTTCACGGCCGGGCGCGACCGCCGCACGGCCGGGATCGTGAGCGACATCTATCACCACACGATCGAGGTGCTGGGCAGCGCCTCCGCGTTCGGCCGCTACGTGTCGCTGTCGGCCCGCGACGCGTTCGACGTCGAGTACTGGCCGCTCGAGCTCTACAAGCTCACGCTGGCGCCGCCCGAGAAGGAGCTGGCCCGGCGCATCGCGCTCGTGACCGGCGGCGGCTCCGGCATCGGCCGGGCGGTGGCCCAGCGGCTGGCCGCCGAGGGCGCGCACGTGGTGGTCGCCGACCTGGACGCGGCGGGGGCGCGCAAGGTCGCCGAGGAGATCGTCGGCGCGGTGGGCGCCGGTCGCGCGGTGGGGCTCGGCATGGACGTGACCAGCGAGGCCTCGGTGCGCGGCGCGTTCGAGACCGCGGTGCTGACCTACGGCGGCGTGGACATCGTGGTCTCCAACGCGGGGACCGCGCACTCCTCGCCGGTGGACCGCATGGAGCTCGCCGACTGGGAGCGCTCGTTCGCGGTCAACTCCACCGGGCACTTCCTGGTCGCGCGCGAGGGGATGCGGGTGCTGAAGGCCCAGGCGCTCGGCGGGGCCTTCGTCTTCGTGGCCACCAAGAACGTGATGTCGCCCGGCAAGGACTTCTCGGCCTACTCCGCGTCCAAGGCCGCGGAGGCCCAGCTCGCCAAGGTGCTGGCGCTGGAAGGCGGGCCCCACGGGATCCGGTCCAACATCGTGAACCCGGACGCGGTGTTCCGCGACTCCAAGCTCTGGTCGGAGGACGTGCGGCGCGAGCGCGCGCGGGCCCAGGGCATCTCGGTTGACGACCTGGAGGACTTCTACCGCAAGCGCAACATCCTCGCCCGGCCGATCCTGCCCGAGGACGTCGCGGAGGCGGTGCTCTTCCTGGCCTCCGACCGCTCGGCCAAGACCACCGGCTGCACGATCACGGTGGACGGCGGCGTGAAGGACGCCTTCCCGCGGTGAAGTTCGGCGCGTTTCTCTCCCTCCATCCTCCCGAGGAGCAGTTCGCGCTGGCCCGGCGCTGCGAGGAGCTGGGGCTCGATTCGCTCTGGACCGGCGACCATGTGTCCTTTCACGGCCCGATCTACGAGTCGCTGACGCTGCTGGCCACCTACGCCGGGATCACCTCGCGCATCAAGCTGGGCAGTGGCGTGTACCTGCTGGCGCTCCGCCATCCGACGATCGCGGCCAAGATCACCTCCACGCTCGACGCGCTCTCCGGCGGCCGGCTCATCTTCGGGGTCGGGGTGGGTGGCGAGAACCCCAAGGAGTTCGAGGCCAGCGGGATTCCCCACGCCGAACGCGGGGCCCGGGTCACCGAGGGCATCGACGTGGTGCGGACGCTCTGGCGGGACACGCCGGCCTCGTTCAAGGGGCGCTTCACCCAGTTCGAGGGGGTGAGCATCGATCCCAAGCCGGTGCAGAAGCCGGGGCCGCCGATCTGGGTGGGAGGCCGCTCCGACGCCGCGCTGAAACGGGCCGGCCGCCAGGGCGACGGCTGGGTGTCCTATGTCGTCCAGCCCGAGCGGTATGCCCAGAGCCTGGGCAAGATCCGCGAGGCCGCCGAGCAGACGGGCCGCCGTCTGGACGGTTTCGTGGCCGCGCATCTCACGTTCATCACGGTAGGCCGCGACTACGAGACCGCCGAGCGCACCTGGGTGCGGATCCTCTCCCGGCGCTACGCTCAGGACTTCGGGCCGCTCGCCCGCAAGTACGGGGTGGTCGGCACGCCCGAGCAGTGCGCCGAACAGATCGGCCGTTTCGCGCAGGCCGGCTGCGGCTACTTCGTGATGAACGCCATCTGCGACCCCGAGGACGAACGGGCGCAGATCGAGGCGATCGCGAGCGAGGTGATCCCGCTCGCGCCGAAGGGATGAAGCCCCGGGAGTGCAAGGCGGAAGTCACCGCGGTGCGCGCGGTGACGCCCGAGATCATGGAGGTGGACCTGCGGGTGCTCGAGCCCGCCGACTTCGCCTTCGACGCGGGGCAGTGGATCTCGGTGCCGTTCGGCCCCAAGATCGTGCGCGCGTGGAGCATGGTCTCGCCGCCCACCCGCCGGGGCGGGTTCACGCTCTCGATCGACGTGGCCCCCGGCGGGATCGGCTCGCAGTGGGCGCGCGGGCTCAAGCCCGGCGATCCGGTGCCGTTCAAGGGGCCGACCGGCGGCTTCGTCTTCAACCGCGCCGATCCGCGCCGCGCGGTCTTCGTGGCCGAGGAGATCGGGATCGTCCCGATCCGCTCGATCCTGTCGCACCTCTACGAGACGGGCTACGGCCGGCCCACCGCGCTGATCTACTGGGCGCGCAACCCCGGCTGGCTCGTCTACGACGCGGACTTCCGGTCGCTCGCGCGCCGCTACCCGGGGTTCTCCTACCTGCCCGTCCTGCGCGAGCCGCCCGCGACCTGGCGCGGGGAGAAGGGCGAGCCCGCGGAGGCGGTGGACCGGCTCGTGTACGGCGTGGACAAGCTGGTGGTCTACGTGTGCGGGGGCGGGGAGACCATCAACAAGGTGCGGGACGCCCTCGTCAAGAAGGGCATGGACCGCAAGAGCGTCAAGTGGGAGAAGTTCTGGTGAAGGCCCAGCTCTACCACCTCCAGGTCAACGTGGCCGACGCGGCGCGGTCGCTGCCGTTCTACAAGGCGCTCCTGGGCTATCTCGAGTACCGGACGGTTTACGAGACCGACGCGATGGCCGGCTACTCCGGGCGGGGGACCGACATCTGGGTGGGCGCCGCCGCCCCGGAGCACCGCGCCCCGGGCTTCCACCGCAAGCGGGCCGGGCTCAACCACCTGGCGTTTCGCGTGGACCGGCGCGACGACGTGGATCGCTTCCAGGCCGAGTTCATGGCCCCGCGCCGGCTCGCCGCGCTCTACGGCACCCCGCGCGAGTTCCCCGAGTACCGGCCCGGCTACTACGCGGTGTTCTTCGAGGATCCGGACCGGCTCAAGCTCGAGATCGTGCACATCCCGACCGCGCCCCCGGTCTAGCGATGGCCGATCTCAACGGGGGGCACCTCGTCGCGCGCACGCTCAAGCAGGCGGGCGTCGGCCACATCTTCACGCTCTGCGGCGGCCACATCCTGCCGATCTACGACGGCTGCGTCACGGAGGACGTCCGGGTCGTGGACATGCGCCACGAGCAGGCCTGCGCCCACGCCGCCGACGCCTACGCGCGGCTCACGCGCCATATCGGCGTGGCGGTGGTGACCGCGGGACCGGGCGTCACCGACGCGGTCACCGGCATCGCCAACGCGTATTCCGCGCGCAGCCCGGTGCTCCTGATCGGCGGGGCCGCGCCGCTCGGGCTGCGCGGGCTCGGATCGCTCCAGGAGGTCGAGCAGGTGGATCTGCTGCGGCCCATCACCAAGGGCTCCTGGACGGTCGGCGAGACGCGCCAGATCCCGGAGGTGCTGACCACCGCGATCCGGCACGCGCTGACCGGGCGGCCGGGCCCGGTCTTCGTGGAGATCCCGGTGGACCTGCTGATGACGGTGGTGGAAGACCGCATGGCCCCGATCCCCACCGCCTACGCGCACCGGCGCCCCACCGCCCCCGACGCCGAGTCCGTCCAGGAGCTGGCCGCGCTCCTGGCCCGCGCGGAGCGGCCCGTGATCGTGGCGGGCAGCGGCGTCTACTGGGACGACGCCGCGAAGGACCTCGCGGCCCTCGCCGAGCGGACCGGCGTGCCCGTGTTCATGAACGGAGCGGGGCGCGGCAGCCTCGCGCACGATCACCCGCAGGCCTTCGCGCAGGCCCGCGGCTTCGCGCTGGGCCAGGCCGACGTGGCGCTCGTGCTGGGCACCCCGCTCGACTTCCGGCTGGGCTACGGCCGCCCGCCGTCCTTCGCGGAGGACGTCCAGGTGGCGATGGTGGACTGCGACCCGGTCGAGCTGGGCCGCAACCGCCCGCTGGCGGTGGGCCTCGCGAGCCACATCGGCCTCACCCTGCGGGCGCTCGCCGACGCGCTGCCGCGCGATCTGGCGGCGCGCGCGCAGCCCTGGCTGGCCGCGGTGCGGAAGAAGGAGGCCGACTCGCAGGCCCGGCTCATGGCCGAGCGGCGCTCCGACGACGTGCCGATCAGCCACTACCGCCTGGCGCACGAGATCGCCGCGGTGGTGGACGCCGAGACCACGGTCGTGGGCGACGGCGGCGATGTGGTGGGCTGCGCGTCCAAGATCGTGCCCCTGTCGCGCCCGGGGCAGTGGCTCGATCCCGGGCCGTTCGGGTGCCTGGGCGTCGGGCCCTCCTTCGCGATCGCGGCCAAGCTGCTGCGCCCGGCCCAGCGCGTGCTGCTCATCGCGGGCGACGGGGCCTTCGGGCTCAACGGCATGGAAATGGAGACCGCGGTGCGCTTCGGCCTGCCCATGACTGTGGTGATCGGCAACGACGGCGGCTGGGGGCAGATCCGCAACCCGCAGCTATCGTTCTTCGGCGCCGAGCGGGCGGTGGGCACCTCGCTGCCCTTCACGCGGTTCGAGCGCATGGTGGAGGCGCTGGGCGGCAAGGGGCTCCACGTGACCGAGCCGGGCCAGGTCCGGCCGGCGCTCGAGCGCGCGCTGGGCTCGGGGGAGGTCTACTGCGTCAACGTCGTGCTGGACCCGGCCGCGTACCGGCGCACCGGCCAGGTCAGCATGGCCATATGAGCGGGGACCCGTGAAGATCACGTTCCTCTGCCCGCACCTGCGGATCGCGGGCGGGGTGCGGGCGATCCTCGTTCACGCGGATCGCCTGGCCCGGCGCGGCCACGAGGTGACCGTGGTGGTCCCGGCCCGCCGCGCCCTCACCGCGTGGTGGCGCAACCGCTTCCAGCGCGCGCCCGAGTGGATGCCGGTCCTTGAGGCCCGCGTGCAGTGGGTCCCGGAGTGGAGCGCGGCGGCGCTGCCCGAGGGGGACGCGGTGATCGCGACCTCGTGGCAGTCGGTGGAGCCGGTGGCGGCGGCGCCGACCCGCTGCGGCCGGAAGTTCTACTTCATCCAGCACTACGAGAGCCTCTACCACGGCGAGGCCGCGCGGGTGGACGCGACCTATCGCGTCCCGCTGCGGAAGATCGTGATCTCGACGTGGCTCGCCGACACCATGGCCGAGCGCTTCGACACGCCGGCCGCGGTGGTGGTCACCCCGGTGGACGGCGCGCTCTTCCGCCCGGTGCCGGTCGAGGACGACGGACGCCTCCGGGTGCTGATGCTCTTCCACGAGTACCCGTGGAAGGGGGTGGCCGACGGCCTCGAGGCCTTCGCCCGCGTCCGGGCGCGCCATCCCGAGCTCGCCCTGGTGGGCTTCGGCGTGAAGGCGCCGCCGCGCAAGCTGCCGTTCGACGAGTTCCACGAGAACCTGCCGCAGGAACGCCTCGCGTGGCTCTACAGCCGGTGCCCGATCTACCTGTGCCCGTCGTGGGACGAGGGTCTCGGCATGCCCGCGATGGAGGCGATGGCCTGCGGCGCGGCCCTGTGCACCTACGACAACGGGGGCTGCCGCGACTACGCGATCGACGGTCGCACCGCGGTGGTGTCGCCCCGGCGCGATCTGGACGCGCTGGCCTGGGGGCTCACCCGGCTGGTGGAGGATCAGGAGCTGCGGACCCGGATTGCGCGGCAGGGGCAGGACTTCGTGGGGACTCAGTTCGACTGGGAACGCGCTACCGCGCGGCTGGAGTCGATCCTGGCCGCGCGGTAGCGGTCGATGCGGGAAGCTAAGCGGAGATGTTCTCGACCGGCGCCAGCGAGGGCCGCCGGGTACGGATCGTCCGATTGGTCCAGCGGGCCACCACGTGGCCGAGCGTCTGCTCCTCGATCAGGCCTTCCGTCTTCAGCTGCTTGAAGACCTGGGTCCAGCCGGAGCTCTGCTGCGCCATGGCCAGGATCTCGTCGAGGCTTCTCTGCGTCTGGGCACTCTGCGCGTCATACAAGGCATGCGCGATCTGCGAGTCCGAAGGCATCGCGCTCGGCTCGCGCCGGTAACCCGATCCGCTCAGCAGTCTCAGCGTGGTGGTTGACATGATTTCCTCCCCTATGGCGTTCCCGGCTTCCGCCTGACTCATCGACCCAGACCACGCTGGTGATGCGGGAGCCGGTGAGCCCGCGCGATCTGGCCGATATGGCGCTCCCGGAAGGCTCCGCGGGGGCCGTGGGGGTTCGAGAGACGATGCCCGCGGTAGCCCGCGCCCGACTTGATCTCGCCGGGCCGGCATCCGCCGGGTCTCACGCCCTTCACGCTGCTGCCGTCCGCGTAGTCCGCCATGGTTGCGCCGACCTACCCTAGGGCAAACTCGGTGCCATTTCCGGGAGGGGAGAAAGCTTCGCTGCGACGAAGAGTTACGGGACACCGCCCGGCGGGGCCGCCGGAGGCGGGTGACGACCAACGGAATACAGTGTACCCAATTCGGACGGTCCGACCTTGCCCCGCAGGATCTGCGTCGGGAAAAAGCTACCGGGGCAGCCGCTCCCTGAGCGGCTTGACGATCGCGCCCGCCTTGACCAAGCGGCGCCGCCGCTGGATCCGGCGAGCACTTGCGTGGGCGTTGTGTCGGCCATTACGCTTTTCGCTCGCTGCCACGGCGCGGCCTCGCCCCCGGCCCCGGCCTCGGCCGCCGCCCGGCGCGTGGTATAGCTGACCGCGGCGTAGCGCCGCATCCGCATCATCTTCTCGGTCTTCCAGGGGACTTTCGTCGGCTGCTGCGCCTCCGCGGTGAGCGGCGCGAGGAGGAGGCCGCCCGCTAGGGTGCCGACGAAGGCTCGCCGGTCCATCACTCGATCACCTGATCCGCCCGCTGCAGGAGCGACCATGAGGACGGCTATTCGCTTGGCCCTG
>DATFGS010000577.1:0-5514 GCA_035249225.1 Candidatus Methylomirabilota bacterium
TAGGACGGCAGGACGGGCGCCCGCATTCACGGCCGGCGCCGCGCGGCCGCCCGCCGGCCGCCGGCCGCAGGCGAGGTGCCCAGGAGGGCATCCACGCCGAGGAGGTAGCTCCCCGGCCCGAAGCCCGAGATCTGCCCCACCGCGGCCGCCGCGACCACCGAGCGGTGCCGGAACTCCTCGCGGGCGTGGATGTTCGAGAGGTGCACCTCCACCACCGGCACCCGCACCGAGGCCACCGCGTCGCGGAGCGCGATCGAGTAGTGCGACAGCGCGCCCGGGTTGAAGACGATGCCGTGGAAGCCCTCGCGCGCCGCCGCCTGGATCCAGTCCACGAGCTCGCCTTCGTGGTTGGACTGCCGGCAGACCGCGCGCGCGCCGCGGCTCTCCGCGTGGCGCTGCACCGCGCGGTTCACCTCCGCGAGCGTGACGCGGCCGTAGATCGCCGGCTCGCGGGTGCCGAGGAGGTTGAGATTCGGGCCGTGGAGAACGAGGATGGCGGACGCGACGCGACGTGCCATTGGAGGGAGAGAATACACTGGACGCCCGTATAATGCTCGCGCCTCAGGCCGGCGCGTCCCGCGCCGCGTCCGGACGCTGGTGCGCGGGGAGCGCGGATGCGACCACCGCGTGGACCCGGTGGGCGAGGTCCCGCGCGGCCCCCTTCACGTCGGCGTCCCGAGGCGGCGCGATGACCGGGTGATAGACGATCGTGAGGCGGCCAGGCCGCGGCAGGCGCCGCCCGGGAGGCCAGGACTCGTGCGCGCCGATGATGGTCACGGGCATGATGGGCACCCCGAGCGAGCAGGCCAGCCGGAACGCGCCGAGGCGGAAGCGCTGGACGCGCCCGTCGAGGCTCCGGCCGGCCTCGGGGAAGATCATGACCGCCTCGCCGGCGCGGAGGAGGCGCACCGCAGCCCGGGTGGCCCCCGCGTCGGCGGCGTCGATGTCCACCGGAAAGGCGCGCAGTCGGCGAATCAGCCACGAGAGGCCGCGCACGCGGAACAGGGCGTTCCACGCCATGTAGTGGACCGGCCGGCGCACCGGGATGGTCGCGAGCACCGGGTCGGCGAACGTGACGTGGTTCGGCACGATGAGGAGAGGACCCGAGCGGGGAACGTGGTGGACGCCTTCGAACCGGAT
This sequence comes from Candidatus Methylomirabilota bacterium, assembly GCA_035249225.1. Taxonomy (GTDB): domain Bacteria; phylum Methylomirabilota; class Methylomirabilia; order Rokubacteriales; family CSP1-6; genus CAMLFJ01. The sequence goes on from DATFGS010000577.1 coordinate 1,141, forward strand.
GCGGAAGTACATGCGGGCGCCGAGCCGGATGACCGGCCGGGCCACGTCGATCACGGGCGTGCGCACGGCCCGATAGTGCCACGCCTCGCCTGAGACCGACAGTGCCGGACGCGCGCCCGCACCCCCTCGTCATCGGCCATCGCGGCGCCTCGGCCGACGCGCCCGAGAACACCATCGCCGCCTTCGAGGCGGCGCTCGAGCAGGGCGCCGACGGCCTCGAGCTCGACGTGCACCTCTCCGCCGACGAGCAGCCGGTGGTCATCCACGACTTCACGCTGGAGCGCACCACCGACGGCGCGGGCCCGGTGAGCGGCCACCGCGTCCGCGAGCTCAAGCGGCTGGACGCGGGCGGCTGGCGGGCCCCTCGCTTCCGCGGCCAGCGCGTGCAGACCCTCCAGGAGGTTCTGGAGCGCTTCCGCGATCGCGCGCGCTTCTGGATCGAGCTCAAGGGCGGCTCCGAGCTCTATCCGGGCATCGAGGAGCGCGTGGTCTCGATGGTCGAGATCTACGACGTGGTGGACCGGGCCCTCGTGCAGTCCTTCGATCACGCAGCCATCGCCCGGGTGCGGACGCTCAACCGCGAGATCCAAGTGGGGGCGCTGGTGGCCAGGGCGCCGCTCGACCCCGGCCTGCTCCGGCCGGAGGCGGTCGGCGCGATCTGCCCCGGCGTCGAGGTGCTCACCGAAGGGCTGCTCGGGGAGATCCGGCGGGCGGGGCTCGGCTGCTACGTCTGGACGGTCAACGAGCCGGCCCAGATGGACCGGCTCGTCGAGTGGGGGGTGACCGGAATCATCACCGACCGGCCGGGCCTGCTGCGGGCCCGGCTCGGTCGGACGTAGGGATCAGCGGTTAGTCGTCCTCGGGCTCGTCGGCATCGACCGTGGCGGCCACCGTCTCCAGACGCGGCAGCATCCGCTCGAGCCGGTCCTGGCAGCGCACGCACGTGGTCACTTCCGGCATGGCGCGAAGCCGGGCGGGCGCGATCGCCTCGCCGCACTCCTCGCACACACCGTACTCCCCGCCCCGCAGCCGCTCGAGCGCTTCCGCGAGCTTGTTGGCGCGCTCCACCAGCAGGCTCCGCGTGGCGAAGGTCATCTCGCGATCCTCGTTCAGCCGGATCACGTCCACCTCGTCGGCCAGCGACGTGTCTCCCCGTCCACCGCCGAGCTCTTCCATCGTATTGACCCCACCCATGTGCCGGATGCGCTGCATGGTGTGGCTGAGTTCCCGCTCCAGGCGCTGCTTGATCTCGTCCATCGTCTCCTCCATGGGCCCCGGATCGCTGCGACCCGGCGTGCCCGGTTGGCGCCAGCATGCTGCAAAGCCTGTGCCTGACCGCTGCATGGAAGAGACGGGTGAAACCCCTCAATATTCTGGGATACCGGCGAGGGACGAGCGTGCCGAAGGGCAAAACGCCCGGCAACCACTGGGAAAATTCGTCAGTGGGTATGTCACTTCTGGGCGTTCGTCGCGGATCAGATGGTGACCCGGCGAGCGCGGCGGACCGCGTCCAGCGCCTGCCCGAGGGTGAGGATCCCGCGTTTCTGGATGAGCGTGAGCAGGCGCACGAGGACCTCGGCCGTGATCAGGGCATCGCCGAGGGCGGAATGCCGGCCGGCGATCGTCACCCCCACGCGAAGCGCCACGGCGTCCAGCGTGTGCGACTCGCCGGGACCATGGAGGCTGCGAGACAGGAGACGCGTGTCCAGGATGGGACGGGACTCGGCGAGCGACGGCAGGCCCAGCCGACGCGCCTCCGGCTCCAGGAACCGCAGGTCGAACGAGGCCTCGTGCCCGACCAGCACGGCGGGCCCCGCGAACTCGAGGAACGCCGGCAGCGCGGTCTCCAAGCGCGGCGCACCGACGAGCATCTCGGCGGTGATCCCGTGAATTCGCACGCTCTCCTCCGGCACCTCGCGTCCCGGATCCACCAGCGTGTCGAATCTCTCATCGTGTCTGACCCGCCCGCCCCGCACCCGGACCCCCGCGAGAGACACGACGCGGTCGCCCGCTTCCGGCCGGAGCCCGGTCGTCTCGGTGTCGAAGACCACGAAGGTGAGGGCATCGAGGCGATGCGCACGCTCGGCAGGCCCGACATGACGCTCCACTGTCTCCAGAAGGGAGAAGTCGTAGAGCTCGGGCCGGGCTCGCTCGCCGAGAGGGCCGGGCTCGCTCGCCGATTCTCCATCCGGGGCGTGGATGCTCAAGATGAGTCCGCCGCCCGCGCCCTCCTCATCGGAGAGCGCGCACAGCATCGCGCGGGCCGGCCCGGCCGCCGTCTGCACGATGCCGGGCCGTCCCGCGATCGTCTCTCGATCCACGAAGTCGAACAGGCTGCGGCCGAGCAATCCCTCGCCTCCCCGCAGGAGCCGTCGAGCGGCGCGATTGGCCAGGGTGATCCGTCCTTCCGCGCTAGCGACCACGACCCCGTCGGTGAGCCGATCGACGATGGCGGCCAGCCGCTCGCGTTCCGTTCTCTCTTCCCGCATCGCCCCATCGCGCGCCGCGCGGAGGCCATCCGCCAGGCGGTTGATCTCGCCGCCGAGCGCCTCGAGCTCGTCGCCGGTCCGGACGCTCAGGCGATGCGCGGGGTTGACGGTGGCCATCAGCTCGGCGCCGTGCCGGAGCTCCTCGATGGTCCGGACGATCGCGTGACCGATGCCGCGGGCCACCAGGATCAAATACCCCACCATGGCGCCGAGCCCGATGAGCACGGCGGCCAGCAGGCTGGCGGGGTCCTCGAGAAGTCCGCGCCGATAGAGGAGCAGCAGGACGAGACCGGCCACCCCCGTGGGCGGGATGAAAAGGCCCAGCACCGCCAGGGTCAGCTTCCGCTCGAGGCGCATCAGGTCACCAGCGCGGTCTGGAAGCGGTCCTCGAGATGGCGCTGGATCCAGGCGATGGTCCTGAACGCTTCCTTCAGGAGCAGGCGATCGGCCTTCCCGAGCGTGTGCGGGTCGATGAAGTTGTCGGGCGCCACCCCGGCATCGAGGCACGCGAGCTGGCGGCGGAGCCGCAGGCGCGCCATGACCTCGTACGCGTCGGAGACCTCGGCGACCTCCGACGCGGTGAACAGCCCGCGCGCGCCCACCGCCGCGAGGCGCTCGATCGTGTTCGTGTCCCGAACGCCGAGGGACAGCGCGTAGGTCCGCACGGCCTGGGTGAGCGGGAAGATTCCCCTCGCCTTGAGGTCGAGCTGGTGCCGGTGCGCGCCCGATCGCTCGAGCACGAAGCCACCCAGGAAGCCCAGCGGCACCGGGTGCTCGAGGGCGCTCTTGGCCATGTGGCGCAGGAAGAGGATCCGGGAGGGGGCCGACTCGCACACCCACTCCCACAGAGCGGTTCCAACCGGCTCGTCGCCCGCCACCGGGCGCAGATCGCAGAACAGCGAGGCGCGCACGAGCGCCTCCGGCTCGGGCGTCTCCATCCAGGACTCGAAGTACCGCTGCCAGACCCGCTCCGGCTGACACCACCGCGGATTGGAGGCCATGAAGCCGCCCGCGCAGGGCGGGAACCCGAGGCGGCTGAGTGCCTGGCCCATGCGGGCGGCCAATCGCTCGAAGTACGCCGCCGCGGCCGCCTCCTGGTCGGCGGGCGGGTCCCGGTAGATCAGGCCGTTGTCCTGATCGGTCTTGAGTGTCTGCTCACGCCGGCCCTCGCTCCCGGCCGCGAGCCATGCGAACGGTACCGGAGGCCGGCCTCCACCTGCCGCCTCGGTGGCCGACAGGACGAGATCCAGTGCGCGACGCACGAGCCGGTCGTTCAGCTCGGCGACGAGGCGGCCGGTCTCAGCCGCGCCGGCACCACCACCCGCCAGCCACCTCACCACCGAGGGAACGCGCGAGGCCAGGGCCGCGAGGGTTTCCTCCGATGCGGCAGCCTCGATCTCGCGGGCGAGTCCCACCGGCTGGGCCCCTTGCAGGAGCACGAGGTCATGACTGGAGACGACGCCGAGGAGCCCCTCGCGGGCCATCACCGCCAGGTGGCGAATTCCCCGACGCGTCATCTCGAGCAGGGCGTCGAAGGCGAGCGCGCCGGGGCTGATGCCGATGACGGGGCTCGACATGACCTGGCGGACCACCGTGCTCGCCGGCAGCCCGGGCGCCACCACACGAGTCCGGAGATCACGGTCGGTGACGATGCCGGCGGGGAGGCCGTCCGCGCCGAGCACGATCACCGATCCGATACGCTGTCGGGTCATCAACTGGGCCACCGCGGCGACCGTGACGCCCGGCGCGCAGGTCACCGGCGGACCCTTGATCAGATCGCCGACATGACGCAGGAACAGGCTCATCTCGCCGCGATATCCAGGCGTGGGCTCGAGCGCCGGCGCGCCGCGGTGGCGGGCCAGCAGCGACCGCGGCACGAGCCACG
>DATFGS010000578.1:0-1216 GCA_035249225.1 Candidatus Methylomirabilota bacterium
CCCCGGCCCGGCAGCCAGTCGAGCAGATTGAGCACCGCCAGGGTGTTGACGCGAACGACGCGCGCGGGGTCGGTCTCGACGTTGCGCACGCCCACCACTGCGGCCAGCATGTAGACCTGCTCCCACTCTTGCGGCAGGCCGGCGAGCCCGTCCGGTCTGGTGAGATCGGCCTGGTGCAACGTCACGCCCGAGCGCCCGCAGAGCGTCCCGAGCTCGCGGTCCAGGCGCCCACGCGAGAAGTCGTCCACGATCGTCACCGGGCGCGCGTCGGCCGCGAGACGCTGGGCCAGGTGGTATCCGATGAAACCGGCGCCACCCAGGATGAGCGCGCCGCTCACGGCCGCCGCTCCGGGTCGTACCCGATCCCCGCGTAGCGGACACCGGCCGTCCGCACCACTTCCTCGTCCAGGATCCGCCACGAGTCGAACACCAGCGCCGGGCGCCGGAGCGTGGGCAGGACACGGGCGAGATCCAGCTTGGCGTACTCGGGATGGTTGGTGATGAGCAGCACCGCGTCCGAGCCCTCGAAGGCGGCCTCGAGCGCCACCGGCTCCGCGCTCAGGTCGCGGATCACGTCCGGGTGGACGAGAAAGTCGTGACCTTTGAGCATGAGCCCCGCGGCGCGGAAGATCGGGAGCATGGGCACGATGGGCGTGCCCCGCATATCGTCGGTGGGCGGCCAACCCTTGTACGCCCATCCGAGCACACCCAGTCGGGCGCCCTCGGTCGAGCCGCGGGTCTGGCGGATCATGGCGACCAGCCGCTCGGCCACGCTCAGGGGCAGCCGCTCGTTCAGCCCGCGCGCCTGCCCGACGAGCCAGGGCGTGTAGCCCGCCGCGCGGGCCGCGCTCATCAGGATATAGGGATCCTTAGAGAGGCAGCCGCCCCCGACGAAGCCCGGGCGGGACAGGTCGGGGCGCGGATAGTCGAGGTTGGCGGCGCGGATGACCTCGAGCGGGTCGAGAGCCCACCGCTCCGCCATGAGCGCCACCTCGTTGCCGTACGAGTAAATGAGGTCAGTGTGGCAGTTGTTGACCAGCTTCACGAGCTCGGCCGCCTCCAGGGACCCCACCGGCACGATCCGCCGGGTCACGCGGGCGAACAGGGCCGCGGCCACGTCCCGGCTCTCGTCATCGAGGCCGCCTATGACCTGGGGCAACTCCTCGAGCTCGCGCAGCGCTTGGCCCTGGATCGTGCGCTCCGGCGCGAAAGCCAA
>DATFGS010000579.1:0-1668 GCA_035249225.1 Candidatus Methylomirabilota bacterium
CTGCTCAACGACATCCTCACGGCGGAGCTGACCGCCATCAACCAGTACTTCATCCACGCGCGGATGTGCGAGAACTGGGGCTACAAGCGCCTGTGGAAGAAGCTGCGCGAGGAATCGATCGGTGAGATGCGCCACGCCGACCGGCTCATCGAGCGCATCCTGTATCTCGAGGGCGTGCCCAACGTGCAGCGGCTCGGCAAGGTGAACGTGGGGCAGACGGTGCCCGAGCAGCTCCGGCTCGATCTCGACCTGGAGCGCGCCGCGGTGGCCGCCCTCAACGCCGGGATCGAGCTCTGCCGCGGGCTGGCCGACAACGGCACCCGCGACCTCGTGGAAGACATCCTGACCGCCGAAGAGGGACACATCGATTGGATCGAGGAGCAGATGGAGCTGATCCGGCAGGTGGGAGAGGCGCACTACCTCTCCCAGCAGATCAAGGAAGAGGATACGTGATCGACGACCCCGCCGAGGCTCCCGTCGCGCGCGAGGCGTCGGCCGCCCGCGCGGGCGTGCGGATCGCGAGCACGGAGCTGTTCCGGGGGCGGCGCGAGATCGTCATCGTGCACAGAGGCCAGGAGTACCGGCTGCACATCACCAGGGCGGACAAGCTGATCCTGACCAAGTAACCCGTTCACCCGGCCAGCCGCCTCCACGGGCGTCCCGCCCAGGCAGCGAGCCAGCAGAGCCGGCCGTCCCCGCGACGAAGCCGGCAGCGAGGGCCCCGGCGTGCTTCACATCGGTTCTCTGATCCAGACGCTCGCGAAGGGCGGGCCGGTGATGATTCCCCTGGTGGTGTGCTCGGTGGTGGCCCTGGCGGTGGTGATCGAGCGGCTCGGCTTCTGGTGGCGGCAGGGCGACGTGGTGCCCGCCGAGCGCGCGCTCGAGCTGGCCGAGCGCGGCAAGCTGGACGAGGCGCTCGAGGTCGCCCGCGCCGCCCGCACCGCGACCGCGCGCGTGCTCGCGGCGGGCCTGGCCGAGCGGCAGGCCCCGCCCGCGGCCGCGATGGAAGCGGCCGCGCAGGCCGAGATGGGCCGGCTGCGCAGCTACCTGCCGGTGCTCCACACGATCATCACGCTCTCGCCCCTGCTCGGGCTGCTCGGCACCGTCACCGGCATGATCGCCGCGTTCGGCATCCTGTCCACCCGCGGCATGAACCAGCCGAACGCCATCACCGGCGGTGTGGCCGAGGCCCTGATCGCCACCGCGGCCGGCCTCGCCATCGCGATCGGGACGCTGGTCCCCTACAACTACTTCCTGGCCCGCGCCGAGCACGCGACGGACGCCATGGAGCGCCTCGCGAGCCGCCTGGATCTCGCGCTGCGGGAGCAGCAGATCCCGTGAAGCTCCGCCGGCGGCCCCTCCGGAAGGCCCGCATCGAGATCATCCCGATGATCGACACCGTCTTCTTCCTGCTCGTCTTCTTCGTGATGGCGAGCCTCGCGATGACGGCGCGCGGGGGTATCCCGGTCAACCTGCCCCGGGCCGCCCGCGCGGAAGCCGCGCGCGTCCTCGTCTCGGTGTCGATCTCGCGCGAGGGCGTCGTCTACCTCGAGCGCGAGCCGGTCGAGCCCGCCCAGCTCACCGCGCGCCTGCAGGCCCGGGCCCGCACCGAGCCCGAGCTCGCGGTGGTGATCGAGGCCGACACCGACGTGCGGCACGGGCGCGTGG
>DATFGS010000580.1:0-1405 GCA_035249225.1 Candidatus Methylomirabilota bacterium
GCGCGCATCAGGAGGGAGTCGCCGAACGTCATCGCGCCGCCCGCGGGGATCTTGGCCACCTGCGACCAGGACAGGCCAAGCAGCAACGCGGGCACCGCGACCACGAGCCCGGCGAGGGGGCCCGCGACCGCGATGTCGAAGAGCGAGTTCCGGTCCCGCGCGGGCGAGCGCATGCGGATCACCGCGCCCATCGTGCCGAACAGGAAGATCGGCGGCGGCGCCGGGATGAAGAACGGCAGGCTCACCGACGCCCCGTAGCGACGGGCCGTGAAGTAGTGCCCGAACTCGTGGGTACCCAGGATGGCGATCAGGGTGAAGGAGAAGGGCACGCCGTCGAGCAGGCGGAGCGGCCGGAGGAAGGGATTGAAGGTGATGAAGGGGAACGACCCCGCGATCAGGTAGCCGGCGGCGAGCGTCGAGAGCAGCGTGAGCACGAAGAGCAGCAGGTTGAGGCCCGGGCGCGCCGTCTCCTTCACGTCGCCCAGCGGCACCGCGCGGATCCACACCAGGTCTCCCTGGCGGCCGAGGAACGGCGTGTAGCCGAAGCGCTTCAGGCGCGGCTCGATGAGGACGAGCGCGCGCGCCGGCTCCACCAGGAGGTGCCCGCCCCAGCCGAAGGTCGCCCCCCGCACCTCCTGCCGCTCCACGCGGAAGATGTCCTCGATGTTGCGGCGCAGCAGGTCCTCGACGACCGCGTAGCCCTCCGCGGGCACGCCGTTGATCCCGTGCGCGGTCGCGAGCGGAAAGGGCCAGAGGCGCATGAACGCAGGTTACCACACGGCCAGCCGCGCCACCGCCGCGCGAGCCGCGTCGAGGCCGGCGTCCAGGTAGATCACGCCGATCACCGCCTCCAGCGCGGTGGCGAGCACCGACTCCTTCGCGCGCCCGCCCATCTGCTCCTCGCCGCGCCCGAGGCGCAGGTGCGCGCCCAGCTCGAGCGCGGCGGCCCAGCGCGCGAGGTTCTCGCCCGAGACCAGCGCGGCGCGGCGCGGGGTCAGCACCCCCACCGGCTCGGCGGGCGCGGCCTCGAGGAGGCGCTCCGCGACCACGAGGGCCAGCACCGCGTCGCCCAGCAGCGCGAGGCGCTCGTTGTCAGGCGCGCCGGGATTCTCGTTCGCGAACGAGCGATGGGTGAGCGCTTCCCGCAGACGCTCGGGATCGCGGAAGCCGTGCCCCAGGCGGGCGCCCAGCGCGCGGGTCGGATCGGCCGCCGCGGTCACCCCGGCGCTCGTCCGGTCGACGCCGGATGAGCGCGCCCGAGAACCCTAGGCGCGATACTTCCGGAGGACGATGGTGGCGTTCGTGCCCCCGAAGCCGAACGCGTTGCTCAGCGCGACCTCCACGTCCTGCTTGCGGGCGTGGTTCGGGATGTAGTCGAGGTCGCACTCCGGATCCGGCGTCTCGT
>DATFGS010000581.1:0-3000 GCA_035249225.1 Candidatus Methylomirabilota bacterium
AGGGCCGCGCCGGCCCGCGCAGCCGCCCCGCCCACACCGAGAGCGCGGCCACTCCGGCCGCCACCGCCGCCACCGAGAACGCGATCGCGTAGCTGCCCGTCGCGTCGAAGATCCGCCCGGCGAGCCACGCCCCCAGCGCGCTGCCGAGCGCGCTCGCCACCTGGGTCGCGCCGAAGATCGAGCCGAAGTGCGGCCCGCGAAAGCGGTCGCTCATCATCGCGGGCACGATGAACGCGGTGACCGAGTAGCCGAGCCCGAACAGGATCGCGTAGCCGAGCGCGAGCCACGCCGACGGGGCCAGCGCCACCATCCAGAGCACGCCGACCCCGATGATCATGCCGATCATGCCGAGCGCGTAGACCAGCTCGCGGGAGAGATGATCCGAGATCCAGCCCCCGCCGGTTTTGCCCAGGATGCTGGAGGCGCCCACCACGCTGATCACGGACGCGGCGGTCATGGCGGGGAGCCCGTGGTCCACCAGGAACGCGGCCTGGTGGACGTGCAGCGTCTGGCTGCAGATGCTGCCGAGGAACACCGCGAGCCCGATGAGCCGGAACGACGGATTGGCCAGCGCCAGCGCGAGGGAATGCTCGCCGTCCGGACGGCCCGCGTCGCCGCGCGGGGCGCGCTCGCGGGGCGACGGCGGCGTGTCGCGGATCGCCAGGTAGGTCGCGGGCAGGATCCAGAGCGCGCAGAGAGCCGCGAGCGCGCGGAACGCCCAGCGCCACCCGAAGCCGTCGATCAGCGCCTGGCAGAGCGGGACGACCAGGAAGATCCCGAGGCCGACGCCGGAGCCCGCGATGCCGAGCGCCAGGCCGAGGCGCGCCTTCCACTGCCGCTGCACCATCACCACCGCCGGCGTCCAGCCCGCGGTGGCCACTCCGACCGCGGTGAGCAGGCCGAAGCTCAGGTAGAGATGCCAGGCGCGGGTGACCAGGCTGTCCGCCCAGAGCGAGCCGGCCAGCAGCACGCCTCCGATGAGGATGAGCCGGCGCGGCCCGAAGCGATCGGCCAGCGCGCCGAGGACCGGCCCCGCGCCGCCGCTGACCAGCGTGAAGATCGAGAAGGCGCCGGCCAGCACCGAGCGGCTCCAGCCGAACTCGCGCAGGAGCGCGACCAGGAAGACGCTGTAGGCGTACCAGACCCCGTAGGCCAGCGCGAGGGTGACGACGGTGACGCCGAGAGCGAGATATGAAGGCGCGGGCGAGGCCGCCGGGTCGGGGCGCATGGGCGCCCCACCATACCGCGGCGTCAGTCCAGGCGGAAGCCGCCGGCCAGGCGCCGGGTCAGGAGCTCACGCTCCTCTTCGAGGCTCGGGTCGAGCCGCACCGCGGTCTGGATCGCGCGCAGGCCTTCCGCGTCGCGGCCGAGGCTGAGCAGGCTGCGCCCGAGGTTGGCGTGGGTGGAGGCGTCGTCGGGATTGAGCGCGAGCGCGGCGCGATACGCAGCCACCGCCTCGTCGTACCGCCGCAGCGTCTGCAGCGCCACACCCAGGTTGGCGTGGGCGCGGAAGTGATTCGGGTTGATGCGGATCGCGGTGCCGAGCCAGTCCACCGCCAGATCGTACTGGTCGAGCTCCATGTAGAGACGCCCGAGATTGGCATAGGGCCAGGAGAACTTCGGGTCGGCCGCGATCGCCTTCTGGTACGCGGCGGCCGCCGCGCCCTGATCGCCGAAGCGGTGCTGCAGGTTGTAGGCCGCGATGTTGAGCGACTCCGCGGTCTTGGGCACGTCGTGCGCGGGCAGGCGATAGCGCAGGAAGGTCTCGGCCTCGCGGCGCGCGCGCAGGTCCGGCGCGCGGCGGATCCGGTCCTGCAGCACCAGGCGCGAGAGCCGGACCAGGCCGGCGTCGGTCAGCGCGCGGCCGAGCGGCAGGAGACAGTCCGCGTGCTCCGGCGCGACGAGCATGCCGACCAGGGCCCGCGTCTCGGCGCCCACCGCTCCGCGCGTGGTCGCGCAGTAATCGGCGCCCGGGCGCACCCAGCCGCGGGCGCGCGCCACCTCGAGCGCCCGCTCGGTCTCGCCCGCCTCGAGCAGGGTGGTGAACAGGGAGGCGGCCACCACCTCGCGATCGAGCACGGCATTGGCCAGGACCACGCGGCTCGCCTGGAGCGAGCGGAACACCCAGTCGGGCGCCATGCGGCCCCAGCGCGAGCCGTTGAGCGACAGCGTCAGCCGCTCGATCGAGTGCTGGCCGGTCTGCGCCCACCGCTCCCCGCGGGTGGGCGGCGCCTGGAGGCTGGCGTTGAGATACTCGGTGGCGAGGGCCGTGTTGCCCATGCGCTGGGCCATCGCGCCGGCGCGGTAGTAGGACAGGCCCGACGGCTGGAGCCGGCTCGCGCGGCCGTAGGCGTCGAGCGCCTCGTCGAACTCGCCGAGCAGCTCGGCCATCGCGCCGCGGCGCATCTGGGCTTCGAGCGAGGCGGGCTCGGCCACCGCGGCGGTCCGGTAGTGGTTCAGGGCCTCCCGCAGGGCCCGCTGCTGGGCGGCCTCATCCCCGGCCTTGAGCGAGCCCCGGGCCCTCGAGTCCGGGCCATTGCAGCCCATCGCCAGGAGGGACGCGGCCAGGACGATGCCGAAGATCCAGCGCATGAGCCCCGGGGGGATGGCCAGCATGGTGCTTCCAGACGGCAACATTCTTGCCACCCGGGAGGCCCGGCCAAGTGCGTGGAATCACGAGGGGCGGGGGCGCGCGATGTGACGAATTCAGGCCCCCGGCTGACACCGCGTCGTCCGGTGTCCACCGGAGAGCGCCACCAGCCTGCTAAGAGCGGCCGAGGCGGAAGCGGATGCCGCAGATCTGGACGAGGCCGGCGCGGGCCGGATCGGCGCAGGCCAGGTCGAGGCCGCCCAGCCCCTCGCCCCGCCCGTCGGTGGCCTCGACGAAGCGGAGCGTCGCGTCGTCGAGGGCGATGACGCGCTGCTCACCGCGGGTCTCGACGGGGCGCTCCATGACCTCGCTCCAGCGACGGGCCAGCCGATCGGGGTCGTCGCTCTGGA
>DATFGS010000582.1:0-4024 GCA_035249225.1 Candidatus Methylomirabilota bacterium
CGAAGGCTGCTGGCGGCGGTCCGGACCGCGCCGTTCCCGACCATCGCGGCGATCAACGGGCACTGCCTCGGCACCGGGCTGGGGCTCGCGCTGGTCTCGGACATCCGTATCGCCGTGCCGCACGCCACGTTCGGGCTTCCGGAGATCAAGGTGGGGGTGCCCTCGGTGTGCGACATCGCGCTCCTTCAACAGCACATCGGCCTGTCGAAGGCCAAGGAAGTGATCCTCACGGGCGACAGCTATCCCGTCGCGGAGCTCGCCCCGTACGGGCTCCTGAACGCGGTGGTCCCCGCCGATGACCTCGTCGCCGAGACCAGGCGCATGCTCGCGAGGGTCGCCCGGCACACCCGGGCGGTCACGGCGGCCCAGAAGCGGCTGTTCGAGATCTGGCAGACGACGAGCCTGACCGCGGGCATCGACATGAGCGTCGACGTCTTCGCGAGCGTCTTCGAATCACCGGAGACGTACGAGCAGATCAACCGGCATCGCTTGGCGATTGGCCGGAAGCCGGAGAGCCGCTGAGCGCCGCCGCTCAGGCCCGCGAGCGGACGTGGCGCGGATCGAGGGCGTCGCGGAGCCCGTCGCCGAGGAAGTTGAAGCTCGTCACCGCCAGCGTGATCATCACCCCGGGAAAGATCGCCACCCACGGCGCCGTCGCGAAGTAGCTCTGGGCATTGTTGAGCATGTTGCCCCAGCTCGCCAGCGGCGGCTGGATGCCGTAGCCGAGGAAGCTGATGTAGGACTCGAGCAGGATGGCGCGGGCCACCGACAGGGTGGCGGCCACCGCGATGATCCCCACCGTGTTGGGCAGGAGGTGCCGCGCCATGATCCGCGCTCCGGAGGCCCCGAGCCCCCGCGCGCCCGTCACGAACTCCTGCTCGCGGAGCGTGAGGATCTGGCCCCGCACCATGCGGGTCACGTCCATCCACGACGTGACCGCGATGATGACCGTCATGGAGGCCAGCGAGGGCCGCACGAATGCGGCCAGCGCCAGCAGCATGAAGATCGGGGGGAACGAGAGCATGGCGTCGGTGAGCCGGAGCAGCACCGTGTCCACCGCCCCGCGGACGTACCCGGCCAGGGTCCCCAGGACGGCGCCCACGACGACGGTCACCGCCATGGCGGCGAGCCCGACCGTCAGCGAGATGCGCCCGGCGTGAAGCAGGCGCGAGAGCACGTCGCGCCCGAGCTCGTCGGCGCCCAGGAGATGGCCCTTGGCGAGGGGCGGCGCGAACTTGTGCGACATCTCGATCCGGAGCGGATCGCGCATCGCGATCGGGCCGGCGAAGATCGAGGCGAGCCCGAGGAGGGCGATCACCACCGCGCTGATCACGGCGGGCCGGTGGCGCACGAAGCGCGCCCAGAAGACGCCGGCGAGGGCCGCCGGCGCGGCGGCCTCTGCGGGAGCCGCGGCGGCGGCGACGGCCGCGCTCACGAGTGGCGCACCCGCGGGTCGATGGCCGCGTAGACGAGGTCCGCCACCAGATTGCCCAGGATGACCAGCGTCGCCGTGAAGACCAGGATCCCCATGAGCACCGGGTAGTCGCGATAGCCGATGGAGTCCACGAAGAGCCGGCCCATGCCCGGCCAGGTGAAGATGGTCTCCGTCACGAGCGCGCCGCTGAACACCAGCGGGAGCTGGAGGCCGGCCAGCGTCACCAGCGGGATCAGCGCATTCCGGAGCGCGTGCTTGAGGATGACCCAGCCCTGCGCCACCCCCTTGGCCCGCGCGGTCCGGATGTAGTCCTCGCCGATCACGTCCAGCATGGCGGCCCGCGTGTAGCGGCTCCACGTCGCCACCATGACCACGCCGAGCGTGCCCGCCGGCAGGATCAGGTGGCGCAGGCGGTCGGCGAGGGCGAAGGGCGCGCCCACCGTCCCGATATTGCCGGGCGGCAGCGTGTGGAGCAGCTCCGAGAACACGTAGATGGCCATGAGCCCCAGCCAGAAGGTGGGGATGGACAGCGCCACCATGGCCCCCAGCGTGGCCAGGTGGTCGAAGAGCGAGTACTGGCGGACCGCGCTCACGATCCCGCTGGCCAGGCCCAGGAGCACCGCCACCGAGAAGGCGCTCAGCATGAGGACGACCGTCGCCGGGACCCGGTCGGCGATCACCTCGAGAACCACCCGGCCGTCCCGGTAGGAGCGGCCCCAGTTGCCGCTGAGGAAGCCCTTGGCCCAGGAGAGGTACTGGACGTGGATCGGCCGGTCGAGCCCGAGCTCCTGGGTGATCCGGTCGAGGTCCTCCGCGCTCATGGTGGGGCTGAGCGCGTAGATGGCAGCGGGTCCGCCCGGCGCCAGGTGGAGGAGCGAGAACCCGGCGAGCGACACCAGGCAGAGCACCACGACCGCCTGGATCACCCGCCGGGCGAAGTACTGCTTCAGGCCTTCCACCCCCACTCGTGCATGTTCCAGCTATTCGTCAGCGTGTTGCTGTTGGGGACGTAGTTGACGATGCCCTGCTTCACGCCCTCGATCCGCACGTAGCTGAAGATGGGCAGGTACGCGAGGTCGGTGCGGATCACCTCCTGGAGCTTGAGGTAGATCGCGCGGCGCTTGGCGCGGTCGATCTCCCGCACGCCGTCCTCGAGGAGCTTGTCCACGGTGGGATTCTCGTACTGGCTGACGTTCCGGCCCGAGCCCGTCTTGGCCGCGATGTACTTGCTGTGGATGCGGTTCAGGCAGTCGGGATCGTCACCCACCGAGGCCTGGATGCCGACCAGCAGGGTCTCGAACTTGGACTTCACGTAGTACTCGCCCCAGATCACCGCCGCCGGCATGTTGGTGATCTGCATGTCCACGCCGACGGCCCGCCAGTTCTGCTGGACGAGCGCTTGCGTCTGCTCGCGCAGCTTGTTGCCGGCGGTGGTGGCGTTGGTGAAGGACAGGCGCACGCCGCCCTTCGCCCGCACGCCGTCGCTGCCCACCTTCCATCCGGCCTCCTCCAGGATCTGCTTGGCCTTGTCGGGGCTGTACTCGTGCTTGGGCAGCTCGCCGTTGTAGGCCCAGGACGTGGGCGGCAGGTAGCCTTCCACCGGCTTGGGCAGGCCGTAGTAGACCTGATCGATGATGGCCTTCTTGTCCATCGCGTGGTAGAGCGCCTGCCGGACCGCCCGCTCCGCGAACTTCGGGTTGCCGTGATTGAAGTAGATGTACTCCACCGAGGGCGAGTAGTGCAGGTGGATGGTCGTGCCGGGGAGGGTCTTGGCCTCGTTGTAGAACTCCGCCGAGATGCCCTGCATGCCCGTCACGTCCACCGCGCCGCCCTTGAACTGCGTGTAGAGGACGGTGAGGTCCGGGATGTACTTGAAGATCACCCGCTCGAGGGCGGGCGCGCCCATGTGGTACGCGGGGTTGGCCACGAGGAGGAGGTGGTCGCCGGCCACGCGGCTGCCGAGCCGGAACGGCCCCGTGCCCACCGGGCTCTTGGTGTTGAACTCGGCGGTGTTGGGGTCGGCGACGCCCTCCAGGATGTGGGCGGGCACGATGTAGGTGTCGCCCCACGCGGTCATGAAGGGGGCGAAGGGCTCCTTGAGCCGGATCCGCACGGTGGACTCGTCGGGCGTCTCCACGCTCGCCACCTGATCGTGCCCCACCTTGCTGTAGGCCCCGAACTTGGGATTCACGATCAGCTCGTGGGTGAACTTCACGTCCTTCGACGTGAACGGCTTGCCGTCGTGCCACTTCACGCCCTTCCGGAGCTTCACCAGGTACTCGAGCCCGTTCTTCTGGATGCCGCCGTTCCTCACGGTCGGCATCTCCGCGGCGAGATTGGGGAGGAACTGGGCCTTGTCGTCCACCCGCCACAGGCTGTCGAAGAGGCCGAAGTGGACCCCGCGATCCACCTCGATGTGCGGGCGGTTGGGATTGAAGACGGTGGGCTCCTGGGACAGCGCCACCACGATCTGGCCGCCCTTCTTCGGGGTCTCCGCGGCGAGCACGGCGCCGGACCGGACGATGGGGGCCAGCATCGCCCCCGCCCCCGTCGTCGCGAGCAGTCCGAGCACCTCGCGGCGCGAGAGCG
>DATFGS010000583.1:0-9369 GCA_035249225.1 Candidatus Methylomirabilota bacterium
CAACCACCACGCGTATCCCTCGAGCCCCAAGTTCAGCATGGGGCGCTTCGAGTTCGATCCCTCGTGGGTGGTGATCCGCGTGCTCATGCTGCTGCGCCTGGCGCGCCTCGTGGGCGACAAGGTGAAGCTGGCCGCGTAGGGGCTGCGCCGGGCTCGCTCACTGCCCCGGGGGCAGGAGCCGGGTCCACAGCCGGGCGAGGCAGGCCGGCGTGGTGTGCTGCATGTCGTAGAACTCTGCCTCGGGGCACGGGACGACCGCCGGGTCCGACGCGTCGAGGAACCGCGCCCCCACCGCTCTCGCGAGCCGGGCCAGTCCGGCCGCGCTCGCGTCCAGCGCGGCCCGGTAGCGCCGGTCGCGCCGGAGCGCCTCCCAGGCCGCAGGATGATACGGGGGCGCGTACACGACCAGCTCGACGCCGCGCGCTCGCATGTCCCGCCACAGGCGATCGAGCGCCGCCGCGGCGTCGGGGTTCCAGCGGAAGTTCTCGAGGCCATACGGGCCGGCCGCGACGTGGCGCAGGACGGCCTCGCGCACGTCGGCGGGCGTCGGATCCCGCGGCGAAACCGGCCGGATGACGCTCCCGTCGGCGCGGATGGCGTGGCGCCCCTCGATCGTCTCTTCCGGCACCACCGCCCCGCCCAGCGCCCGAAGCAGGTCGTCGCCGGGCCGCTTGCGCCGGGCGATCGTTCGCTCGAGATCGCGGAGCGAGGCCTGGAGCGCGGTGAAGGAGACCATTTCCTTGATCTGGTCCCACCCCGCGAGCGCCCCCTGCAGCGGCCGCCAGCGACCGGAGAGATCGCCCGCCGCGCCGTCGAGGAAGCGGGAGACCTCCGGAGCAAGCGCCCGCCAGAGTCGCTGCTCGTGGCTCGCGTTGAAGACCCACGCGTCGACCGCGAACACCGCGACCCGGGGCCGGATCCCACGCGCCTCGATGAGGGACCAGAGCGCGATGTAGTCCTCGACCATCGCGGCCGACATCCCGAGGTTGTAGAAGGCGCCTGGGCGGGCGTGTACGAGATCGGTCGACACTTCGCGGACGCGGCTCGACCCGAACGTGGTCAGGCGCGGCGGCGGGATGACCGCGAGCCGTGCCTTCTGGAAGCGCCGCTCGTCCACGAAGCCGTCGAAGACCATCGCGAGCCCGGGCTGGAGCGCGGCGGCCGCGGTCCGGATGCGCTCGTCCTGGCGGGAGCGGTCGAGAAGGGCGGCGCCGTTGACCGCGATTACCAGGGCGATCGAGACCAGCACCGTCGCGGCGAAGGCGCGCACGCTAGAACTGGAAGTAGAGGAACTTCGAGCCGTAGTTCATGAGCACGAGCGCGACCGCGGTGGTGAGGCCGAGCCCGACCTGGGGCACGGGGCCTAGACACTCGAGCGGCAGCTCCAGGCTGTTGGGGCAGGCGCGTGCGATCAGGAGTCCCGTCACCACCAGCCCGAGCAGCGCCGTGAGGTCGACCGTCCACGACCCGGCCACGCCGTGCGCCCCCGCCAGCCCAGCGAACCATCCACTCGCCTGGGCGAATCCCTGAGAGCGGAACAGGACCCAGCCGAGCGTGACGAGCAGGAAGGTCACGTTGCGTCGCCAGAACACGCTCAGGGACCGGTCCCACCCCGGCAGCGCCTGGTGAGTCACGAGCAGGACGCCGTGCCAGGCGCCCCACCCCGCGAAGGTCCAGCTCGCGCCGTGCCACAGCCCGCCCAGGACCATGGTCGCCATCAGGTTGAACCGGTGGCGGGCCGGCGAGCAGCGGTTTCCGCCGAGCGGGATGTAGAGGTAGTCGCGCAGCCAGAGGGACAGGGTCATGTGCCAGCGTCGCCAGAAGTCGCTGGGAGACTCCGCCTTGTACGGGCTGTTGAAGTTCTGGGGGAGCTCGATGCCGAAGAGCCGGCCGAGCCCGATCGCCATGTCGGAGTACCCGCTGAAGTCGAAGTAGATCTGGAGCGCGTAGCCGAGCAGGGCGAGCCAGGCGCGCGCCAGATCGAGATCGTGCGAGCCGGCCAGGATCGGATCGACCAGGTTGCCGAGCCGGTCCGCGATGAGGACCTTCTTGACCAGACCGATGCTGAAGAGCAGGATGCCGGCCCGCCAGCGGGGGTCGATGCCCGTGGACGCGATGCGGGCGAGTCCGGGAATGAGCTGATGGTGGCGCGTGAGCGGCCCCGCCACCAGGTGCGGGAAGAAGCTCACGAACGCCGCGAAGCAGATGAAGTTGCGCTCGGCCGGGGCCTGTCCGCGCCAGACGTCCACGATGTAGGAGAGCGTTTGAAAGGTGTAGAAGCTGATCCCGGCCGGGAGCACCACCTCGAACCAGCCGAACGCCCTTTCGCCGGACTCGAGGCCGACCGCGGCCAGCGCCTGCTCCGCGGTGCGGACGAGCAGGCCCGAGTACTTGAAGTAGGCGAGCATGCCCAGGTTGCCGGCCAGCGAGACGCCGAGCAGCCACGCCCGGCGGCGCGCGCGAGTTTCCCGCGAGATCGCGAGGGCCACCGCATAGTCGATGGTGGTGGTCAGCAGCATCGGGATCACGAACCACCAGTGCCCCGCGAAAGCGTAGAACACCACGCTCGCCAGCGTGATCCAGCGGAGCAGCGGCTGCCCGCGGAGCCGGAGGGCCACCACCAGCACCAGCGGGAGGAAGAGGACCAGGAACTCGAACGAGGTGAAGAGCACGGCTCAGCCGGGCCTCACCGGCTCAACGGGCGGGAGCGCCCACCTCGACGGCCTGCGGCGTGAGCGTGACGGCGGCGACGGAGACCGCCACCGGCAGGTCGCGCAGTCGCAGCGTCGGGTCGAACTGCCGCACCACCCAGTTCACCATCACTCTCGGGATGGGCACGCGGGCCACCCGGAGGCCCGTCACGTCGATCGCGAAGGGCGCGCCCTCACGGCCGGGGCCCAGGTGAACGGTGGCGTCGATCGTCGGCCCGAGCTTGGTGGACCGGATCTGGGCCATCCCCTCGGCGAGCCGCACCGTCATCCCGCTCCCGGCGGGCTGGCCGCGCAGGAACTCGCGCAGGTCGGCGTCGGTGATCTGGAGCCGCTCGACCCGCAGCGCGCGCGCGTCGAGGATCTCGAGCTGGCCCGTGCGGGCCAGCCGCTCCGGGTTGAAGAGCAGCCCGTCCACCCGCAGCCCGATCTCCTGGACCCGGAGCGGCGCGCGATCCTTCCGGCTGAGCTCACCCACCACCGCGGTGTCGGCGCGCAGCACCAGCGAGTCCACCTCGCCGCGGACGATGGCCTCCGGTCGGTACTGGAGCGTTGCGGTCATGCCCGACGCCTCGCGCACCAGCTCGGGCAGGAGGTGCGCGGGGTCGGTGGTGAGGCGTTGGGCGAGCCGCTCCGGGGTCACGCCGACCACCGGCTCGATCCGCCGCATCCGCAGCTGGGCGCGGCTGCCGTCGGGCAGCGGATACTCGCCCACCACCGGATAGATGCGGGCCAGGAAGGGGTCGCTCTCGAAGGCCTGCATGATGCGCCGGGGCTTCGAGACCGAGAACTCCGGTCCCTGATCGCCGCTCTTGAGGATCGCGAAGTCGATGCCGAACGGGGACCCGGGCCATGGGCGCACCATCTCCATGGGCAGCTGCCGGCGCGCGCCCTCGTAGCGGAAGTTCGAGACCGAGAACGACGAGTGATTCGGCACCACCGAGACGACGGTGACCGCGGGGTGCCCCGCGCCGAGGCGCGCGAGATCGTCGAGGATCCGATCGTGCTGCCAGTCCGCCCCGCTCCAGCGGGCGGGAATGGCCGGCGGCAGGGGCAGGGGCGGGACGTTCGGAGGATCGGGCAGCGCGAAGGCGCTCATCGAGACCTGGAGCAGGCCCAGCACCACGCAGGGGGTGGTGAGGAGCCGGCGCGGGGCCGGCGCGAGCGCTCGGATCCCGCCCGCGGCCACCACCGCCGCCGCCGGGATGAGGGGCAGCGCGTAGCGGAGGTTCTTGTTCTGCACGAGCAGGATCATCAGGAACGGAACGAGGGCGGCGGCCCAGAGCAGCCGCCGCGACCGGAGGTCGCGGCGCAACGTCCAAAGCCCCAGGACGAAGACGAGCACCGCGAGGTAGCCGATCTCGGTCGGAAAGACGCTCGGATAGAAGAGCAGGCCGCCCGAACTCAGCGCGGGAGCGTAGCCGGACTCCGCGGCCTGCTTGAAGGAGCGGTTCAGGAACTGCCCGGGCATGCCGACGATGCGCGGGCCGTACCACGGCAGCGAGACCGCCGCCGCGACGAGGAGGGCCAGGCCGATCGAGCCCAGCCGGCGGCGCCGGTCCGGCGCGCGGACCGCCACCCACGTCTCCGCGACCACCGCGGGCAGCACGTAGACCGGGAACGTGGGCTTGGTGAGAAGGCCGGCCGCGCACAGCAGCCCGACCCCGAGCGTCCACCCGACTCGCGAGAAGGCCTCGGTGCGCGCGAGGGCGTAGAGCGCGCCGGCCACCGCGGCGGCCAGGGGCAGATCGAGCTGGAAGTTCGTGAGCGAGAACACCACGAAGGGAGCGGTGCCGTAGAAGAACGCGGCGAGCAGCCCGGTCCACTCGTCCCACAGCCACGCGGCCAGGGCAAAGACGGCGAGAAGTCCGAGCCCGAGAGAGAGCAGCATCACGCTCTGCGCGACCAGCGGGGTGACCGGGAACACGAAGTAGAGCAGACCCACCGCGCAGGGCGCGAGCGGCGGGTAGAACGCGGTCTCCTCGAGGATGGCGTGGAGCCCGCCGAGTCCGCTCTCGGCCAGCTGGCGGTGACAGGACAGCGCGTGCCCCAGGTGGTTGGCGTGGTCCCAGGCGGGCGGGGTCCGGTCGAGGGTGACCCAGATCACCGTGACGGCGCAGAGGCCGAGGAACAGGAGCGCGACCGCCGCGCGCGGAGCGATCCTCACCGGGCGCCGGCGAGCTTCCGGAAGATCAGGTTGAAGTAGGGTAGGGCGAGCGACGGCGGCCGCCCGGCGACGCGCAGCGCGGATGTCACCGCGGCGAATGCGGGGAGCATCGCCCGCCGGGTGCGCGAGCGCGCGGTATCGCAAAAGAAGCGCCAGCCGTATCCCGCCTCCTCGGTGATGTCGGTCAGCCCGCCGGGGCCCGTGGACGGCAGGCACTCGGCCCAGGAGGCGTTGCGCCAGGCCCCCGCGTCGAACACCGGGAACGGTGTGTCTCGCACACGGGCGGGCCGGCAGAGCTGCGCGTAGCGATAGGCCAGCCGCGCGGGCAGCCACTGGATGCCGGGCAGCCCGACCGAGTGCGTCTCGAGGGGGAACGCGCGGTTGGGCGTGTCGAGGATCGCGATGTATCCGCCGGGGGCGAGCACGCGGTAGTACTCGTCCACGTAGCGGTGCCGGCCCGGGAAGGGTAGATGCTCGATCACCCCGATGGCGAGGACGAGATCGAAGGTGCCGGTCGCGAAGGGCAGGCGCGTCGTCTCCTCGTCGGTGAGGCGTAGCACCTGGCGCACCTTGCCGAGCCCGAGTTCCGCCACCTTGGTGCGGGTGATCTCGACGAAGGGCTCGTCCACGTCGAACGTGTGGATGGCCGCGACCGCGGGCTGCTCGTCCAGGTACTCGGTGATGTGGCCGAACGAGCAGCCGACCTCGAGCACGTTGAGCGGGCGATCCCCGAGGTAGCGGAACAGGCGTTCGAGGAAGTAGCGGCCCCGGCTCTCCTTGAACGCGAAGTAGAGGGGGGTGCGCCGCGGTCCCTTGCGCTCGATCAGCATGCGCACCACGCGCTCGCTGTAGTAGGTGCGGTACTCGGTACCGGCGACCAGGACCACCCGCTCCGCGCCCAGGTCCCGGATCGCGTACGTTGGCTCGGCCACGCCAGGATTATACTGCCTTTTTTTCTTGACCGGCCGAAGGGGGGCGTGTTCAACTCTTGAACGCAGACCATGGAGCGCGACCAGGAACGGAATCTCGAGATCCTCTCGGCCATCGACGAGAGCGACGTGCTGACCCAGCGGGCCCTCGCCCAGCGACTGGGGGTCGCCCTGGGTCTCACCAACCTCTATCTCAAGCGTCTGGCGCTCAAGGGCTACATCAAGGTCACCGAGTTCCCCCGCAAGCCGGCCGCCCGCAAGCGGCTCCGCTACCTGCTCACCCCCAAGGGGCTGACCGAGAAGACCCGGCTCGCCGCCGAGTTCATGGGGCGCTCTCTCACGGTGTACCGCCAGGCCCGTGAGACCCTCCGCGAGGCCCTGGCCCACCTGGGCGAGAAGGGGCACAAGCGGATCGCCCTGTACGGGACCGGCGAGGCCGCCGAGATCGCCTACCTCACCCTGCGGGAGTTCGGTCTGGAGCCGGTGGGGGTCTTCGACGTGAACGCGGGCGGGCTGTTCCTCGGGATGAAGGTGCGCGACATCCGGGAGCTGGCCGGCGAGGACGTGGACCGTGTGATCGTGGCGACCTTCGACCGTCCCAAGGTGCACGTCCCGGTGCTGACCGCGGCGGGGGTGCCGGCCGATCGGCTGGTCTTCCTCCACCCGGCGAGGAGGACCAATGGCGCTCGCTGACGCCTCCGTGCTGGTGACCGGCGGGACGGGCTCGTTCGGGAACAAGTTCGTCGAGATCCTGCTCGCCCGCCACCTTCCCCGCCGTCTCGTGATCTTCAGCCGTGACGAGCTCAAGCAGTCCGAGATGCGCGCCCGCTTCGACGGCGACCCGCGCCTGCGCTTCTTCATCGGCGACGTGCGCGACCGGGAGCGGCTCGTGCGCGCGATGCACGGGGTGGACACGGTGGTGCACGCGGCCGCCCTCAAGCAGATCCCGGCCTGCGAGTACAACCCGTTCGAGGCCATCCAGACCAACATCATGGGTGGCAAGAACGTCATCGACGCGGCCATCGACGCCGGGGTCAAGCGGGTCATCGCGCTCAGCACCGACAAGGCGGTGAACCCGATCAACCTCTACGGGGCCACCAAGCTGTGCATGGAGAAGCTCTTCGTGGACGGCAACGCCTACGGGTTCTCGCGCGGCACCCGGCTGGCCTGCGTGCGCTACGGCAACGTGGTGGGCAGCCGCGGCAGCGTGATCCCGCTCTTCAAGATCCAGCGCGAGGCGGGCGTGGTCACGGTGACCGACCCGAAGATGACGCGCTTCTGGATCACGCTCGACCAGGGCGTCGAGCTCGTGGTCCGCGGCCTCGATCGGATGCGGGGCGGGGAGATCTTCGTGCCCAAGATCCCGAGCATGCGGGTGATGGACCTGGCCGAGGCGGTGGCGCCCGGCTGCCGCGTGGAGTTCACCGGCATCCGCCCGGGCGAGAAGCTCCACGAGGTGCTGATCTCCGAGGACGAGTCGCGGCAGGCGGTGGAGCTCGCCGACATCTACGTGATCGAGCCGATCCTGCCCTCCTGGGGCTACCAGCCCTGGGCCGAGGGCAAGCCCCTGCCGGGTGGGTATCGCTACTCGAGCGACACCAACACCCACGTGATGACCCCGGACGAGATGCGGACCCTGGCCGATGGCTGAGACCCTCGCGCTGCACGGCGGCCGTCCGATCCGGCCCGCGCTCCTGCCCTACGGGCGCCACTGGGTGGACGACGCCGACGTGGCCTCGGTGGTGGACAGCCTCAAGAGCGGCTGGGTGACGACCGGGCCTCCCGTCGCCCGCTTCGAGCGGGCGGTGGCGGCCCAGGTGAGCGCGGCGCGCGGGGTGGCCGTCTCCTCCGGGACCGCGGCGCTCCACGCCGCGGTGTTCGCGGTGGGGATCGGGGCCGGCGACGAGGTGATCGCGCCGCCGCTCACGTTCGCCGCCACCACCAACGCGGTGCTCTACCAGGGCGGGGTGCCGATCTTCGCCGACATCGACCCGGACACCCTGACCCTGGACCCGGTCGAGGTGGAGCGCCGGCTGACGTCGCGCACCCGCGCGGTGATAGCGGTGGACTACGCGGGCCAGCCGTGCGATCTCCACGCGCTGCGCGCGCTCACGGAGTCCCGCGGCGTCGCCCTCATCGAGGACGCGGCCCACGCGCTGGGCGCGCGGTACCGCGGCCGGCCGCTCGGCGCCCTCGCCGATCTAACCACCTGGAGCTTCCACCCGGTGAAGCACGTGACCACCGGCGAGGGCGGCATGGTCACCACCAACGACCCGGAGCTGGCCGACCGCTGCGTGCGGTTCCGCAATCACGGGATCACCACCGACGCGGCCCAGCGCGAGGCGGCGGGCGACTGGGTCTACGAGATGGTCGACCTGGGCTTCAACTACCGGTTGACCGACCTGCAGTGCGCGCTGGGCCTGGCCCAGCTCGGCAAGCTCGAGAGCTTCCTCGTCCGGCGCGAGGCCATCGCGGCCCGCTACCGCGAGGCGTTCGCCGGACAGGGTGGCCTCACGCTCCCGGCGGTGGCCGCCGACGTGCGCCACGCCTGGCACCTCTACCCGGTGCTCCTGGACCTCGAGCGCCTGGGCGCCGACCGGCGCACCGTCTTCTCCGCGCTCCGCGCGGAAGGCATCGGGGTCAACGTCCACTACATCCCGGTGTACTGGCACCCGTACTACCGCGGGCTCGGCTACGACAAGGGGCTCTGCCCGCGCGCGGAGGCCGCCTACCAGCGGCTGCTCTCGCTGCCCATGTTCCCGGCCATGGACGATCGCGACGTGGACGACGTGGTGACCGCGATGAGGAAGGTCCTTGGTCACTACGCGCGCTAGCCGGCCGGTGGTGGCGCTGCGCGCGGACGGCGGGGCCGCCGCCGGGCTCGGCCACGTGCGCCGCTGCCTGGCCCTGGCCACCGCGATCGCCTCCTGGGGCGATTGCCACCTGCTCCTCCACGGCGATCGGGACACGCTGGGCGGCGCCGCCGTCCCCGTGCTGGCGGTCGGGCCGGTCTGGAGCGACACCGTGACCACGGCCGCGGACCTGGGCGCCTCTGCCCTCGTAACGGACAGCTACACGGTCACCCCGGATGATCTCCGGACGGCGCGCGCCGCGCTGCCGACCGTCGTGGCTATCGACGATACCGGGCGCTTCCCGGTCCCCGCCGACATCGTGGTCAACCCGGCCCTCGGCCCGGAGGCGCCGGCCTCCGCCGACGGGACCGTCTATCTCCTCGGGCCCCGCTTCGCGCTGCTCGGGCCCGACTTCACGGCCGTCCCGCCGCGCTCCGCCCCCGCGGAGATCGGGCGCGTGCTCGTCACCCTGGGCGGCGCCACCCGCGCGGATCTCATCGCCATCGTGGTCCGGGCGGTGCGTCGCGCCCTGTCCGCGGCTGCGATCGACGTGGTCGTGGGCCCGGTCGGCGATACGCTCGCGGCCGCCCGCGCGGCGGTGAGCGGCATCGAGCGGGTGACGTTGCAGCCCGCCCCGCGCACGCTGCGCCCCCTGATGGACGGGGCCGACCTCGCGGTCACCGCCGGCGGCGTGACCCTGCTCGAG
This sequence comes from Candidatus Methylomirabilota bacterium, assembly GCA_035249225.1. Taxonomy (GTDB): domain Bacteria; phylum Methylomirabilota; class Methylomirabilia; order Rokubacteriales; family CSP1-6; genus CAMLFJ01. The sequence goes on from DATFGS010000583.1 coordinate 9,363, forward strand.
CTGGCCG
>DATFGS010000584.1:0-1649 GCA_035249225.1 Candidatus Methylomirabilota bacterium
GTCGGCCGCCTGGGCCGCGGCGGTGAGCATGACGATGCGGGTATGGGCGCACTCGGGCAGCCCGCGCAGCTGCCGGCAGGCGTCGAGCCCGTTGAGGCGCGGCATCTGCACGTCGAGCAGCGCCACGTCGGGGCGCGCGCGCCGCGCCAGCTCCACCGCGGCGGCCCCGTCGGCGGCGTCCACGATCTGCACGTGCGGGTCTTCGAGGGTGAAGCGAACCAGGTCGACAATCGCGGGCTCATCGTCGGCGATCAGGATGGTCATCATGCCCGCCCGGCGAGTGCGAGGGGCGTGCCACGGGGGGAAGCCGCGGCGAATCAGCGGCTTGGGATCAGCTCGGCGCGAAGGATGCCCGGGGCGCTGGGCAGCGCGCGGGCGGCCCTGCCCCGCGCGAAGGGCAGCCGGCTAGCCGCCCCCGATCGAGACGACCAGCAGCCGCGTGAGCGCGCGCTGGTACGCGGCCAGCGCCTCGTCGAAGTCGATCTCGTCGGACTCGCCCTCCACCGGCCGGCCGGCCATGCGCTGCTCGGCGCGCTGGCGCGCGCGCTCGGCCCGCTCGCGGTCGATCTCGTCGGGACGCTCGGCGAGCTCGGCCAGGATGATCACCCGCTCGGGCGTCACCTCCGCGAAGCCGCCGTGCACCGCGATGTGCCGCTCCTCGCGGCCGCTCCGGTAGACGACCTCGCCACTGCCCAGCGTGGCCAGGAAGGCGGCGTGGCCGGGCAGCACCCCGAAGTAGCCCTCGGTGCCCGGCGCCACCACCTCGTCCACCTGCTCGGAGACGAGCTGGCGGGTCGGCGTGGCGAGCTCCAGCAGCACTACTTGGCCTCGCGCATCTTGGCCGCCTTCTCCTGCGCCTCCTCGATGCCGCCGACCATGTAGAAAGCCTGCTCGGGCAGCTCGTCGTGCTTGCCCTCGACGATCTCCTTGAAGCCCTTGATCGTGTCGGCGAGCTTGACGTAGCGGCCGGGCGAGCCGGTGAACACCTCGGCCACGAAGAACGGCTGCGAGAGGAAGCGCTGCAGCTTGCGGGCGCGGGCCACCGTCAGCTTGTCCTCGTCGGAGAGCTCCTCCATGCCGAGGATCGCGATGATGTCCTGGAGATCTTTGTAGCGCTGCAGGATGCCCTGCACCGCCCGCGCGGTGGAGTAGTGCTCCTGGCCCAGGATGATCGGGTCGAGGATGCGCGAGGTGGAGGCGAGCGGATCCACCGCCGGGTAGATCCCGAGCTCGGTGAGCTGGCGCGAGAGCACGGTGGTGGCGTCGAGGTGCGCGAAGGCGGTCGCGGGCGCGGGGTCCGTGATGTCGTCGGCGGGGACATAGATCGCCTGCACGGACGTGATCGAGCCGCTCTTGGTCGACGTGATGCGCTCCTGCAGCGCGCCCATCTCGGTGCCGAGCGTCGGCTGGTAGCCGACCGCGGAGGGCATGCGGCCGAGTAGCGCGGAGACCTCCGAGCCGGCCTGGGTGAAGCGGAAGATGTTGTCGATGAACAGCAGCACGTCCTGACCCTGGTCGCGGAAGTATTCGGCCATCGTCAGGCCCGACAGCGCGACGCGCATACGCGCGCCGGGGGGCTCGTTCATCTGCCCGAAGATCAGGGCGGTCTTCTCGATGACGCCGGACTCCTTCATCTCGTGGTAGAGGTC
>DATFGS010000585.1:0-9260 GCA_035249225.1 Candidatus Methylomirabilota bacterium
CGGCCGCGAGCCCACCGGCGCCCGCCAGTTCGTCTCGCGCGAGGAGCTCAAGCTGCTGCTGCAGATGGAGCCCGAGGAGGCCGACGTCACGGTCACCGAAGCCGAGATGATCGACAAGATCTTCGACCTGGGAGAGACCGCCGCGCGCGAGGTCATGGTCCCGCTGGTGGACGTGGCCGCGCTCGCCGACACCGCCTCGCCCGCCGACGCGCTCCGTCTCATCCAGGAGCGGGGCTTCTCTCGCATTCCCATCTTCACCGATCGCGTGTTCAACATCGTGGGCGTGGTCGCCAGCATGGATCTCTTCAGCAAGGGCGCGCAGGGCCCCGACATCCGCGCGCTGATGCGCCCCGCCACCTACGTCCCGGAGACCAAGCGCATCGACGAGCTGCTCAGCGAGATGCAGAAGAACCGCGTGCAGCTCGCGGTGGTGGTGGACGAGTACGGCGGGGCGGTCGGCATCGTCACGGTCGAGGACATTGTCGAGGAGATCGTGGGCGAGATCCGCGACGAGCACGACCGCACCCCCGACACGGTGGAGCGCCTGCCCGACGGCAGCTACCGGGTGGCGGGCCGCGCCGGCATCGACGAGGTCAACGAGGCGCTGGACTGGGACCTGCCCAAGGGCGACTTCGAGACGGTGGCCGGGCTCGTGCTGGCCACGCTGCACCGCATCCCGCTGGTGGGTGAGGTCTTCCGGGTCGGGCGCTACGCCTGCACCGTCCTCGAGGCCGACAAGCGCCGCGTCCTCACCGTCCGCATCACCCCCGCCCCGCCCAAGAAGCCCGCTCCCGACCAGCCCGCCCCCTAGCTTGCGCGCACCACCAGAATCGCTAGACTGGGCTCCGGGCGCGGGGTAAGGCAAGGCAGAACCGTTCGACGCAAGGCACGGCAGTTCGGATGAGCGCTTGCGCGAAGGAGCCAAACAAACCGTCAAACTGAAATCATCCACGTTCAACCCTACAAACAGGAGAACCCACGATGGCCGGCACGATGGTCGAGTTTCCCAGCAACGGGCACACCGCGAAGGGCTATCTGGCCACTCCCGCCTCCGGCAAGGGGCCGGGCGTCCTCGTCATCCAGGAGTGGTGGGGGCTGGTGGGCCACATCAAGAACGTCGCGGATCGCTTCGCGGCCGCCGGCTTCTCGGCGCTGGCCCCCGATCTCTACCACGGCCAGACCGCGACCGAGCCGGACACCGCGGGCAAGCTGTTCATGGCGCTGAACATCGAGCGGGCCGAGAAGGACCTCTCGGGAGCCGCCAAGTACCTGGCCGGCCACTCCTCGACGTCCAAGCTCGGCGCGGTGGGCTTCTGCATGGGTGGACAGCTCGCCCTCTTCGCCGGCTGCACCAACGGGAACGTGGGAGCGGTGGTGGACTTCTACGGCATCCATCCGAACGTCAAGCCGGACTACTCGAAGCTGAACGGTCCGGTGCTGGGGCTGTTCGCCGAGAAGGACGGGTTCGTGACGCCGCAGACCGCCCGCGAGGTGGAGGCCGCCATCAAGAAGGCGGGCAAGACGGTCGAGATCAACATCTATCCGGGGGTGGACCACGGCTTCTTCAACGACGAGCGCGCCGACGTCTACAACCGGCCCGCGGCCGAGGACGCCTGGCGCCGCACCCTGGACCTGTTCAAGAAGCACCTGAAGTAAGGCGCAACCGGGGGAGCCGGGGACAACCGTCTAGTTCTTCAGGCTCTATCTAATGCGGGGGCCCAGACATGGCCCCCGCACTCCCCCAGTCCGCGGACAGCCCTGGCAGGTCTTAGCCGGCGGCGGCCGCCGCCTTCTTGCGCCGACCCTTGGCCGCGCCCGCGGAGGCCTCGCCCTTGCCCTTGGCGGCCTTCTTGTCTTCCTTGGGGGCCTTCTCGGCCTTGGCGTCCTTCTTCCCCTTCTCCTTGGGCTCTTCCGGCCGGTCCACCAGCTCCAGCACCACCATCTGGGCGCGGTCGCCGGGCCGCAGGCCCGCCCTCATGATGCGGGTGTAACCGCCGGGCCGCTCGCTGAAGCGCGCCGCGATGGTGTCGAAGAGCTTCTTCACCACGACCGCGTCGGGCACCATGCTCAGCACCTGCCGGCGCGCGTGCAGATCGTCGCGCTTGGCGAGGGTGACCATGTGGTCGGCGAGACCGCGGACCGCCTTGGCCTTGGCCTCGGTGGTCATGATGCGCTCGTGCCGGAAGAGGGCCACGAGCAGGTTCCGGAAGAGCGCCCACCGGTGGGCGGTGACCCGCCCGAGCTTGAAGCCCGCCTTGCCGTGCCTCATTTCGTCCCTCCGCGGCCGAGCGCGCCCAGCAGATTCGGGTCGATGCGCATGCCGAGCGACAGACCGAGCGCGGCCAGCGCGGTCTTGATCTCCTCGATCGACTTGGAGCCGAGATTCTTGACCGACTCGAGATCCTCGTCGGTCTTCTGGACCAGGTCCGCGACCATCAGGATCTCGTGGTTCTTCAGCGCGTTGATGGCGCGCGCGGGAAGCGGCAGCTCCTCGAGCGGCTTGGAGAGGCTCTCCTGCAGGAAGCCCTCGCCGGTCGCCTCCACCTCCTCTTCTTCCTCCTCGCGCCCTTCCGGGGCCAGGTGGGAGAAGTGCGACTGCAGGTGGCGGGCCGCCCGCGAGAGGGCGTCGTCGGGCGACACCGCGCCGTTGGTCCAGATCTCGAGGATCAGCTTCTCGTAGTCGGTGACCTTGCCGAGACGCGCGTTTTCCACGCCGTAGGCCACGCGCTGGATCGGCGAGAAGGCCGAGTCGAGCGCGATCGCTCCGGCGGGAATCGCGCCCGCGGGATGCCGATCCGCCGCCACGTACCCGCGGCCCGCGCCGATCCCGAGATCGATCGTGAGGGTGGCGCCCGCGGCGAGGGTCGCGATGTGGATCTCCGGGTTCAGCACCTCGACCCCGCTCGCCTCCGACACGTCGGCGCCGGTGACCTGCTTGGGCCCCCGGGCCTCGAGGCGGGTCTCGGTGGGCTCCCCGGACGGCACGCTCACCGCCAGCTTCTTGAGATTCAGGAGCACGTCGGTGGTGTCTTCCTGCACGCCCGGAATCCTCGCCTCCACGTCCTTGACGCCCGAGATCCGGATCCACGACACCGCCGAGCCCGGCACGATGGCCAGGAGGGTGCGGCGCAGGGAGTGCCCGACGGTGAGGGCGTAACCCTTCTCGAACGGCTCCGCGACCAGCCGCCCGTAGCGATCGGAGAGAATCTCCCACTGGATCGACTTCGGCTTCTGAAACGGTGTTCTGGCCATATGCCCCTTCTGGCGGCCGGTCGGCCGCCTACTTCGAGAACAGCTCGACGATGAGCTGCTCCTGCACCGGGATCTGGATGTCCTCCCGCAGCGGAAGCCCGCGCACCGTGCCCTTCTTCTCGTTGACGTCCAGGTCGAGCCACGGCGGCACCGGCGAGCGCCCCGCGGTCAGGTTGTCGGCGACCCGCTCCTGCATCTTGGAGGTGGGGCGGAGCTGCACCACCTCGCCCACCTTCACGATGAACGACGGGATCGACACCTTGCGCCCGTTCACCTGCACGTGCCCGTGGCCGATCATCTGCCGGGCCTCCCGGCGGGAGGCGGCCATGCCCAGGCGGAACACCACGTTGTCGAGGCGCCGCTCGAGGAACTTGAGCAGGTTCTCGCCGGTGATGCCCTTCTCGGCCTCGGCCCACGCGAAGTAGCGGCGGAACTGCGCCTCCAGCACCCCGTAGATGCGCTTGGCCTTCTGCTTCTCCCGGAGCTGGATGCCGTACTGCGTCGGCTTCGTGCGTCCCAGCCCGTGCTGACCGGGCGGATAGTTCCGCCTTTCGATCGCGCACTTGTCGGTGAAGCAGCGGGAGCCCTTCAGGAACAGCTTGATGCCTTCACGCCGGCACTGCCGGCAAACGGCGGCTCGATATCGTGCCACTTACGTCTCCTCCTACACGCGTCGCCGCTTCGGCGGCCGGCAGCCGTTGTGCGGAATCGGGGTCACGTCACGGATGGCGGTGATCTCCAGCCCCACCGCCTGCAGCGAGCGGATGGCCGCCTCGCGCCCGGCCCCCGGGCCGCGCACGAACACCTCCACCTGCTTGAGGCCCACTTCCATCGCCTTGCGGGCCGCGTTCTCGGCCGCGGTCTGCGCGGCGAAGGGCGTGCTCTTGCGGGAGCCCTTGAAGCCCACGCTGCCCGCGCTGGCCCACGAGACCACGTTGCCCATCTTGTCGGTCAGGGTCACGATCGTGTTGTTGAAGGTGGCCTGCACGTGGGCGATGCCCACGCGGACCTCCTTGCGCTCCCGCTTCCGCCCGCCCTTGCGGGGGGCGGCGGCGGCTTTCTCGTCCGGCTTCTGTTCCGCGGCGTCGGCCATCGACTCGGCTCCTTACTTTTTCGGCGGCGCGGCGGGCGCGGCGGCCACCGGCTTCTTCTTCACCATCACGCCCTTGCTCTTGCCCTTGCGCGTGCGCGCGTTCGTGTGGGTCCGCTGCCCGCGCACCGGCAGGCCCTTGCGGTGCCGGATGCCGCGGTAGCACCCGATGTCCATCAGGCGCTTCACGCTCATGGAGACCTCGCGGCGGAGGTCGCCCTCCACCTTGTACTCGCGCTCGATGATGTCGCGCACTCGGCCCGTCTCGTCGTCCGACCAGCTCTTGACCCGCTTGTCGGGATCGACGCGCGCGTCCGCGAAGATCTTCTTCGCGGACGGGATCCCGATCCCGTAGATGTACTGGACCGCGATCTGGCCCCGCTTGTCCCGCGGCAGGTCGACTCCGGCGATGCGTGCCATGTGGGCTCCTATCCCTGACGCTGCTTGTGGCGCGGGTTGTTGCAGATGATCCGAACGCGACCCTCGCGGCGGACGACCTTGCAGTGCTCGCACCGAACCTTGATCGATGGACGTACTTTCATATGCTCCTCGGGCTGCTTACCCTTGCCCCGTTATGTATCCGCTCGGCTCGCCTTCGGCTCACCTCGCCCTGCCACTGCGCCTCGCCAGGCTCGAACACGCCTACTTGAACCGGTACGTGATTCGGCCGCGGGTGAGGTCGTAGGGCGACAGCTCCACCTTCACCTTGTCGCCCGGCAGGATGCGGATGAAGTTCATGCGCATCTTGCCCGACACGTGGGCGAGCACCCGGTGACCGTTCTCCAGCTCCACCCGGAACATCGCGTTGGGCAGCGGCTCCACCACCGTGCCCTCCACCTCGATCGCGTCTTCCTTGGCCATGGACTCGGGCTCCCCCTAGGCCGCGCGATCCAGTCGCGTCAGCACCTCGGGCCCCGCCTCGGTGATCGCGATGGTGTCCTCGAAGTGCGCGGCCCAGCTCCCGTCCGCGGTCACCGCGGTCCAGCGATCCTCCAGCACCCGCACCTCCCACGAGCCCATGGTGATCATCGGCTCGATGGCCAGCACCATGCCCGCCTTGATCACCGGGCCCCGTCCCGCATCCCCGAAGTTGGGGATCTGCGGCTCCTCGTGGAGGTTCCGCCCGATCCCGTGCCCGACGAAGGCGCGCACGACCCCGAAGCCGTGGCTCTCGCAGTGGGTCTGCACCGCGTGGGAGACGTCGCCCAGCCGATTGCCGGCGCGGCACTGGACGATCGCCTTGTCCAGGCTCTCCCGGGTGACGTCCAGGAGCTCCTGCACCCGCGGGGGCACCGGCCCCACCGGCAGGGTGATCGCGCAGTCGGCGTAGTACCCCTCGACGATACACCCGAGGTCCAGCCCCACGATGTCCCCCTCCCGCAGCTTGCGCTTCGGCGAGGGGATCCCGTGCACCACTTCCTCGTTGATCGAGATGCAGACGGTGGCCGGGAACCCCCGGTAACCCTTGAAGGCCGACACCGCTCCGCGGGAGACGATGAAGGCCTCCACGTCCTCGTCGATCTCCTTGGTGGAGATCCCGGGCTTGACCATCGCGCGCAGCCGATCCTTGACCTCGGCGAGGATCCGCCCGGCCGCGCGCATGTGGCCGAGCTCGCGCGCCGACTTGAGCAGAATCACGGGGCCACCGGCTCCTTGACCGCCTTCTGGATCGCCGCGGCCACCCGGTCCACCGGCCCCTCGCCGGCCACGCGCACGAGCAGGCCGCGCGTGCGGTAGTAGTCGAGCAGGGGCGCGGTCTGGGTCTGGTAGACGTCGAGCCGGCGGCCCACCGTGGCCTCCGCGTCGTCCTCGCGCTGGTAGAGCTCGCCGCCGCACTGATCGCACTGGCCGGCCACCTTCGGCGGGGCCGAAACCAAGTGGAAGGCGGTGCCGCACTGCCGGCACACGCGGCGCCCGGTCAGGCGGCGCAGCAGCTCGTCCCGCGAGACGTCGAAGAAGACCACGCGGTCCAGGTCCTGGCCGAGCCGGCGCAGCAGCGCGTCGAGCGCCTGGGCCTGGGCCACCGTGCGCGGGAAGCCGTCCAGCACGTAGCCGGGGGCGGCGTCGGGGCGCGACAGCCGCTCGTCCACCAGGCCGATCACGACCTCGTCGGGCACGAGCGCGCCCTGGTCCATGAAGCGCTTGGCCTCGATCCCGAGCCGGGTGCCCGCGGCCACCGCCTCGCGAAGCATGTCGCCGGTGGCCACCTGGGGCACGCCCGAGCCCGCGGCGAGCCGGCGCGCCTGGGTGCCCTTGCCCGCGCCGGGGGCGCCGAGGAAGATCACGCGGCTCATGCGCCCTTGGCCTTCTTGCGGAGGAAGCCTTCGTAGTTCCGCATCAGCAGATGGGATTCCATCTGGCGCACGGTATCGAGCGCCACCCCGACCACGATCAGGAGGCTGGTGCCGCCGAAGTAGAACGGGGTGTTGAACCACTGGATCAGGAAGTCCGGCAAGACCGAGATCATGGCCAGGAACATCGCTCCCGGCAGGGTGATCCGGGTCAGGGTCTTGTCGATGTACTCCGCGGTCTTCTTGCCGGGCCGCACCCCCGGGATGAACCCGCCGTACTTCTTCATGTTGTCGGCGAGGTCCACCGGGTTGAAGACGATCGCGGTGTAGAAGTAGGCGAAGAAGATGATCAGGGCGCAGTAGAGCACGGTGTAGGTGAAGTGCCCGGGCGAGAGGGCCTCCGAGATGTACTGCATCCAGGGATGGTGGATGAAGCGCGTCAGGGTCGCCGGGAACAGGATCAGCGACGAGGCGAAGATGACCGGGATGACACCCGCGGTGTTGATGCGCAGCGGGATGTGGGTGGACTGGCCGCCGTACATCCGCCGCCCGACCACCCGCTTGGCGTACTGGACCGGGATCTTGCGCTGGCCCTCCTGCATCACCACCACCGCCGCGGTCACCGCCACCATCATGATGAGCAGGCCCAGGAACACGAAGAGCTTGAGCTCGCCGGTGGAGATGAGGGTGTAGGAGGAGACGATCGCGGAGGGCAGGCGCACCACGATTCCCGCGAAGATGATCAGGGAGATCCCGTTGCCGATCCCCTTCTCGGAGATCTGCTCGCCGAGCCACATGATCAGCGCGGTCCCGGTGGTCAGGGTGAGCATGGTCATGAGCCGGAAGCCCCAGCCCGGATCCGGGACCAGGATGGCGCCGGTCTGGCTCCGCATGCTCTCGAGACCGACCGCGATGCCGAACGACTGCACGAGCGAGAGCCCGATGGTGCCGTAGCGGGTGTACTGGGTGATCTTCTTCTTGCCCGCCTCGCCCTCCTTGGCGAGCCGCTCGAGCGCGGGGATGACCACCGTGAGGAGCTGGAGGATGATCGACGCCGAGATGTACGGCATGATTCCCAGCGCGAACACGGTGAGGCGGCGCAGGTTGCCCCCCGAGAAGAGGTCCACCATCCCGAGCAGGGTGCCCTGCACCTGGTTGAAGAACTCGGCGAGGGCCGCCGCGTCGATGCCCGGGGTGGGCACGTGGGCGCCCAGTCGGTAGGCGGCCAGCAGCACCAGCGTCATGATCACGCGGCGCTTGAGCTCCGGAACCTTGAAGATGTTCTGGAAGCTCTGCAGCCCTTCGATCACTTGCGGACCCACGCGCGCTTGGCGGGCAGGGTCTCGACGCGGCCCCCCGCCGCCTCGAGCTTCTGCTTGGCCGCTTCGCTGACCTTGTGGACGCGCACCGTGAGGGCGTGGGCCACGTCCCCGTCGCCCAGGACCTTGACCGCGCCCCGGCCCGACTTGCGGATCATCCCGCTCGTGACCAGCGTCTCGGGATCGACCACGCTCCCCGCCGCGAACCGGGTGGAGAGCTCACCCACGTTGACGATGGCGAACTCGGTCTTGCCGCCGTAGGGCAGGAAGCCGCGCTTGGGCAGCCGCCGGTAGAGCGGCATCTGGCCGCCCTCGAAGCCCGGCCGGGCGCCGCCGCCGGACCGCGCCTTGAGGCCCTTGTGACCCTTGCCCGACGTCTTGCCGTGACCCGACCCCGGCCCGCGCCCGATCCGCTTGCGCTTCTTGGTGGATCCCGGCGCCGGCTTCAGATCCTCGATTCTCATGACTTCGCCTCGCTCCGCGCGGCCTTCTTCCTCGATCCGCTCGTCTCGCCTTCGGCGGCGCCTCGCCCTTCCTCGACCTCCACCGCAAACACCACATGACTGATCATGCCGCGAATGGTGGGCGTGTCGTCGTGCTCCACGACCTGCCGGATGTGGCGCAGGCCGAGCGCGTGCACGGTGGCCTCCTGCTTCGGGGAGAGCCCGATGATGCTCCTCACCAGCGTGACCTTAAGCTTCTTTGCCACCGGCCGCCTCCTGCCCGTCTTCCATGGACCGCCGCCGCGCCGCGTACGTCGACTGCAGCCGCTTCAGCCGCCGGAACGCGTCCATCGTCGCCTTCAGCACGTTGTGCGGGTTGTTGGTGCCGAGGGTCTTGGTGAGGATGTCCTGCACCCCCGCCGCCTCCAGCACCGGGCGCACCGCGCCGCCCGCGATGACTCCGGTCCCCTGCGCGGCCGGCTTCAGGTACACGCGCGCGGCCCCGAAGTGCCCGGTGATCTCGCACGGGATCGTGGTGTCCTTTAGCGGCACCAGCAGCAGGTCCTTCTTGGCGTGCTCGACCGACTTGCGGATCGCCTCGGGAACCTCGCGGGCCTTGCCGAGGCCGACGCCCACGTGCCCCTGCCCGTCGCCCACCACCACGAGGGCCGTGAACGAGAATCGCCGGCCGCCCTTGACGACCTTGGCCACCCGGTTGATGGCCACCACCCGGTCGGTCAGGTCCAGTGAATTCGGATCGATCCGCGCTTCCGCCACTCGGTGCTCCTCTCCTAGAACGCAAGGCCGGCGGCGCGCGCCGCCTCGGCCAGGGCCTTCACGCGCCCGTGGTACTGGTAGCCGCCGC
>DATFGS010000586.1:0-3258 GCA_035249225.1 Candidatus Methylomirabilota bacterium
AGGGTGATGAGGAGCCCTGTCGCGAGGGCCACCACGATTCGCGACCTGCGCTGACGTGTCCGCGGCGTTTGCTCAAGGTCGGTCATTCGCGTCCCCCTCTTGCGGCTGCTCTGCCGTTCGTGCCCGCGCGGACCGCGGCCCATTGCCCCGGCCCCGCCCCATCGACGTCGGTGTGGGGGGGATACTGCCCCGAGGAGCGTACCGGGTCAAGCGGATCCCGCTATACTGGCGGCGGCCCGACCGGTCGGTCCCAGCCCACCCACACGGGAGAGACACCATGAAGCCGATCATGCTGCTCGGCGTCGTCCTGATCGTCCTCGGCGCGCTCGCCCTCGCCTACCAGGGCGTCACCTACACGACTCGCGAGAAGGTCATCGACCTGGGCCCGCTGAAGGCCTCGGTCGACAGGAAGAACACGATCCCGCTTTCCCCGGTGGTCGGCGGGCTGGCGATCGCCGCGGGCATCGTCCTGGTCGTGGTCGGGAACCGCCGCCGCTAGCGCCGGGTCCTCTCCGCGGAGCCGCCTCGGCCCCGGCCGCGCGTCAGCCACGAGTACTTGACGATGCACCAGAGCGCGCGCACCCCGTCGCGCCAGGTGACCTTCTTGCCGTCCTCGTAGGTGCGCCCCGCGTACGACACGCCGACCTCGTACACCCGGCACCGCAGCCGGGCCACCTTGGCCACGATCTCGGGCTCGAAGCCGAAGCGGTTCTCCTGGATGGTCACCCGCCGGATCACCTCGCGGGTGAAGAGCTTGTAGCCGCTCTCCATGTCGGTGAGGTTGAGGTTGGTGCAGACGTTGGAGAGCAGGGTGAGCGCGCGATTGCCCATCGAGTGCCAGAAGTAGAGCACCCGGTGGGCCTGGCCGGCCAGGAAGCGCGAGCTCAGGACCACGTCGGCCTTGCCGTCCAGGATCGGCTGGAGGAGCACCGGGTAGTCGGCCGGGTCGTACTCCAGGTCGGCGTCCTGCACCAGCACCACGTCGCCCGAGGCGTGGGCGAAGCCGGTGCGCAGCGCGGCGCCCTTGCCCTGGTTCCGCTCGTGGAAGGCGCAGCGCGTGCCGGCCTCCCGCAGCCCGGCGAGATACTCCCGGGTGCCGTCGGTGGAGCCGTCGTCCACCACCACCACTTCCTTCTCGAGCCCGAGGCAGGAAGCCCGGCGCACCCGCTCCAGCACCAGGGCGATGGTGCGGACCTCGTTGAACACCGGGATCACGATCGAGAGCGTCTTCACCGCGTCACCGCTGGCGGGCCCTGGCGAGATTCCGCCGCGCCTGCTCGTGGGCCGGGTCGATGCGCAGGGTCCGCTCGAACTGCTCGATGGCGGGCGCGACGTCGCCGCGCAGCAGCAGCCCCACGCCCAGGTTGTTGTGCGCGCCCGCGTCGTCGGGCCGCGCCGCGACCTCCTTCTGGAACAGCTCGACCGCGGCCTGGTACTTGCCGTGCTTGAGCAGCATGTAGCCGAGCTGCACGCGGACCTCGCCGGCCTCCTGCATCTTCCCCTGCCGCGCGAGCAGCGCGGCCAGGTTGGTGTGCACGAGGTCCCACTCCGGGCTCAGGCGGAGCGCGATCGCGAGCTCCCGCTCGGCCTCGTCGAGGCGGCCCTGGTTGAGATAGACGAAGCCCAGATTGTTGTGCCCGATGGGCGCGGTCGGCTCGACGGCCACCACGTACGACCAGAGCGTCTCCGAGTCGCGCCAGATCCGCGACTGCTGCCAGGTGAGCGCACCGAGCCCGACCAGGGCCGCGATCGCGACGACCCCGCCCGCGCGCGCCTGCGCCTGCCCGGTCCCGCCGTCCGCCGCGCGTCGAGCGAGCCACGCCACGAGGGCGCCCGCGAGCAGCGAGAAGCCGAGGCATGCGAGGTAGCTGTACCGCGCGGCCACGAGCTGGGGGCCGGACTGGGTGAGCCCGCTCACCGGCGCGAGCAGCGCCGCGTAGGCGAGCCAGACCGCGAGCCCGGCCGGCCACCGCCGGCGCAGCCGGACGAGCGCGGCGCTGATGACGATCACCGCGGCGGCGGCCGCGAGCATCGCGGGAGCCACCGGATCCACGCGCGCCGGGATCTGGTAGAGCGGCGAGATCGGCCACGGCGCGAGCGTCTTCCACAGGTAGAACGCGAGCCCGTACAGCGCCACCGCGACGCGGCCGCCGAGCGGCTGTGATCCCAGATTCTCCGCGAACGCGCGCTGGGCGTGGATGGCCATGCCCGCGGTGCCCAGGGCCAGGAGCGCGTACGGGATCTTCTCGAGCCAGATCCCGCGCGCCCGCGGCGCCACCCAGTCGCGCCAGCGGGGGCCGAGGCGCCCGAGCGGGTAGACGTCGAGCAGCACCAGCACCGCGGGAAGCGTCATCACGATCGCCTTCGAGGCGGCGGCCAGGGCGTAGGCGGCCACCGAGGCCGTGAGCCACCACCGCCGCCGCGCGCCGGTCGCCGCGGCCGCCTTCAGGTAGGCGAGCACGGTGAGCGCGAGCCAGAGCCCGGAGGTCACGTCGCGTCGCTCGGTCACCCACGCGACCGACTCGACGCGCAGCGGGTGGATCGCGAAGACGAGCGCCGCGACCAGCGCGCCCCACTCGAGCGCCCGCTCGGTCCCGCCCATGGCCGCGCGCAGCAGCCGCAGGGCCACGAGGTAGACCGCCGCCGCGGTCGCCGCGTGCAGGAGCAGGCTCGTCAGATGATAGCCGCGCGGGTCCATCCCCCAGACGAGGTAGTCGGCGCCGAACGTGATCCACGTGGCGGGGACCCAGTGCCCCATCAGCGTGGCAGTGAGCATCCAGCGCAGGTTGGCCCAGCCGAGGCCGCGAAACGCCGGATTGTGGACGAGGGTGACGTCGTCGTCCCAGTCCAGGAACTGGTGGCCGAGGACCGGCCAGAACACGGCGACGGTGATGACCGCGACGGCCAGCGGAAACAGCCAGCGCCGGAGGATCATGACGGGAGCGGCCGCGATCGAGGGCGGGACGGGCGGCGTCCGCTCCGCCGCGGTGGTGACCTCCGCCCGGGGCCGGCGGCCCTTCGCCGACCGCGCGCGTCGTGTCACCGATTCACTCCCGCGGCCGCCGGGCCGGGTGCGGTCACGGTCCCGAGCATCGGCGCGATACTGCGATGCCGACGCGGGGCCTGTCAAGAATCCGCTGCGCGCCGGTCGACTTGGCTTATGCTACCGGCAGCTACGCGGCCGGCGCAGGTGCCGGCCCACAATCCCGTCGAGGAGGACGCACCCACATGCCCGAGCACCAGCCGCCTGCCATCACT
>DATFGS010000587.1:0-13313 GCA_035249225.1 Candidatus Methylomirabilota bacterium
AGTCGACCGCGGGAACTATCTCGAACATGAGATCACGCCCGCGCGGCGCGGACGATCGCCGCGAAGTTCTCGAGCATTCGGATGCCCCAGCGCTGGCTCTTCTCGGGGTGGAACTGGGTCGCGTGCAGGGCGCCGCGCGAGACCGCCGCCGGGAACGTGAGCCCGTAGGTGCAGGTCGCCACCCGCAGCGACGGGTCGGCGGTCTCCGGATAGTAGGAGTGCACGAAGTAGAAGTGCGCCCCGCTCGGGATGCCGTCGAAGAGCGCCAGGTCGCCACCGTGCTCCACCTGATTCCAGCCCATGTGCGGCACCTTGAGGTTCGCGGGGAAGCGCCGCACCGCCCCCGGGATGACGTCGAGGCCCTTGCCCTGGCCGAACTCCTCGCTCTCGGAGAAGAGCAGCTGGTAGCCCAGGCAGATCCCGAAGAAGGGCCGGTCGCTCTCGAGGCAGGCGCGCAGCGGCGCGATCAGCCCGAGCGCCTGGAGGCTGCCCATCGCGTCGTGAAACGCCCCGTCGCCGGGCAGCACCACCGCCTCCGCGTCGTCCACCACCTTCGGGTCCTGGGTGACGACCGCGGGCATGCCGATCCGCGCGAAGGCCTTCTCGACGCTCCCGAGATTGCCGCGCCCGTAGTCGACGATCGCGATCACAAGGTCCCTTTGGTCGAGAGGATGCCCGTGATCCGGGGGTTGAAGCGGGTGGCCTCGGCGAGGGCGCGGCCGGCCGCCTTGAAGGTGGCCTCCGCGATGTGGTGGAGGTTCTCGCCGTAGTGCATGTTGAGGTGCAGCGTGATCTCCGCGTTCACCGCCACCGCGCGGAAGAAGTCCTTGAGCAGATCGAGATCGAAGTTCGCGATCCGGGTGCGCTGGAGCGGCACGTTGAAGACCAGGTACGGGCGTCCCGAGATGTCCACCGCCGCGTGCAGCAGCGCCTCGTCCATGGGCAGGAACGACGCCCCGTAGCGGACGATCCCCTTCTTGTCGCCGACCGCCTCGCGGAGCGCCTTGCCCAGGCAGATCCCCACGTCCTCCACCGTGTGGTGGAGATCCACGTCGAGGTCGCCCTTGGCGTCCACCGCGAGGTCCATCAGCGCGTGCTTGGACCACGCCTCCAGCATGTGGTTGAAGAAGGGAATGCCGGTGTCCACCTTGGCGGCGCCGGTGCCGTCCAGGTTGAGGGTGAGGACGATCTGCGTCTCCTTCGTGTTGCGCTCGATCCGGCTCTGCCGTGGCACCCCGGTCATCGCTTGTCTCCCGCGCGGGCGATCCGTATCGCCGCCGCCGCGCCGTGTCCGTCCAGGCCTTCCACGCGGGAGAGCTCGCCGACGTGCGGTCCCGCCTCGGCCAGTCCCTCCGCCGAATACTCGATCACGCTGAGCCGCGTCACGAAGTCCTCGGTCGAGAGCGCCGAGGAGAAGCGCGCGGTGCCGCCGGTCGGCAGCACGTGATTCGGTCCCGCCACGTAGTCCCCCACCACCTCCGGCGTGTGGCGCCCGAGGAACACCGCGCCCGCGTGCCGCACCCGGCCGAGCAGGCCCTCCGGGTCCGCGACCTGCAGCTCGAGGTGCTCGGGGGCGAGCCCGTTGGCCAGGTCCACCGCCTCCTCGAGGGTCGCGGTGAGCACGAGCGCTCCGTGGCTCGCCAGCGCCGCACCCGCGATCTCGCGCCGCGGCAGCTCCGCGAGCTGCCGCGCGAGCTCGGCGGCCACCGCGTCGCGCAGCGCGCGCGACGGCGTCAGCAGCACCGCACGGGCCATCGGGTCGTGCTCGGCCTGGGCCAGCAAGTCGGCGGCCACGAAGCCGGCGTCCGCGGTGTCGTCGGCCACCACCAGGACCTCGCTCGGGCCCGCCACCATGTCGATCCCGACGTCGCCGAACACCTGGGCCTTGGCCAGGGCCACGTAGATGTTCCCGGGCCCCACGATCTTGTCCACGCGCCGGATGGTCCCGGTGCCGTAGGCCAGCGCGGCGATCGCCTGGGCTCCCCCCACCCGGTAGGCCTCGGTCACCCCCGCGATGCGCGCGGCGGCCAGCACCGCCGCGTTCAGCGACCGGTCGGCCGACGGCGGCGAGACCAGCACGATGTCGCGGACGCCGGCCACCACCGCGGGCACCACCGTCATCAGCACGGTGGAGGGATAGGCGGCGCGGCCGCCCGGCACGTAGACCGCCACGCGATCGAGCGGCCGCACCTCCTGCCCGAGCCGCGAGCCGTTGTCGTCCTTCACGCGCCAGGAGCGCGGCGCGCACTCGCGGTGGAAGCGCTCGATCCGCCCGGCCGCGTAGCGCAGGGATCGCAGGGTGGCCTCGCCCACCGCGCGCTCCGCCGCCGCGTACTCCTCCGGCCGCACCGCGAGCTCGGGCGCGGTCAGCGTCACCCGATCGAAGCGCCGGGTGAAATCGAGCAGCGCCGCGTCGCCCTTCTCGCGCACCGCCGCGACGATCTCGGCGACCCGGCGCGCGATCTCGGGATCCACCGAGCCGGGCGGCCGCTCGAGCGCGCGGATCACGCCCGCGATGCCGAGGTCCGCGGTCTCGAGCCGCCGGATCATCGCGCGACTTTCTCTCTCATGGCGGTGATGAGCTGGTTCACCCGGGCGTGCTGGGTCTTGAGCGACGCCCGGTTGACGATGAGCCGCGCGGTGGAGGTCAGGATCTCCGCCACCTCCACGAGCCCGTTGGCCCGCAGCGTCTCGCCGGACTGCACGAGGTCCACGATGCGCTCGGCGAGGCCGACCAGGGGCGCCAGCTCGATGGAGCCGTCGAGCTTCACCATCTCGACCTGGATCCCGCGCTCCGAGAAGTACCCCTCGGTCAGGCGCGGGTACTTGGTGGCCACCCGCACCCAGGACCACTTGGCCGGATCGTCGCGCTCCCACAGCTCCCGAGGCTCGGCCACCACCAGGCGGCAGAAGCCGAAGCCCAGGTCCACCGGCTCGTACACGTCCGGCTGCTGCTCGAGCAGGATGTCCTTGCCCACGATGCCCAGATCGGCCGCGCCGTACTCCACGTAGGTCGGGATGTCGGCCGGCTTGAGCAGGATGAAGCGCAGCCCCGCCGCCTCGTCGGTCAGCAGGAGCCGGCGCGAGTCGGGCTCGAAGCCCCGGATGCCCATGCCCGCGAGCAGGGCCAGGGCGGGATCCAGGAGCCGGCCCTTGGGCAGCGCGAGGGTGAGCGCCGTCGTCACCGCAGGCGCTCGATGGTGGCGCCGAGCGAGCGCAGCTTGACCTCGAGCCGCTCGTAGCCGCGATCCAGGTGGTAGACGCGCGAGATCTCGGTGCGCCCGCGGGCGGCCAGCCCGGCGAGCACCAGGCACGCGGAGGCGCGCAGGTCGGTGGCCATCACCGGCGCGCCCTGGTAGTAGCGCTGGCCGCGCACCACCGCGGTGGAGCCCTCCGCCTCGATCCTCGCGCCGAGGCGGGCCAGCTCGGCCGCGTGCATGAAGCGGTTCTCGAAGATGGTCTCGGTGATCTTGCTGATCCCGTCGGCCAGCCCGAGCAGCGCCATGAACTGCGCCTGCATGTCGGTGGGGAAGCCCGGGAACGGGTTCGTGATCAGGTCCAGCGCCTTCGGCTTGGCGGGGCCCTGGCAGCGGATGCGGCCGTCGGTCACGGTGACCGCGGACCCGGACTCCTCGAGCTTGGCGAGCATCGCGGACATGTGGCGCGGCTCGGTGCCGGTCACCGTGACGTCGCCGCCGGTGATGGCCGCGGCCACCAGCAGGGTGCCCGCCTCGATGCGGTCCGGGATCACGCGGTGCCGGGCGCCGCCCAGCTCGGACACGCCCTCGATCTCGATGCGCTCGGTGCCCGCGCCCTGGATGCGCGCCCCCATCGCGGTCAACAGCCGCGCGAGATCGGTCACCTCCGGCTCACGCGCCGCGTTCTCGATCACGGTCGTGCCCTCGGCCAGCACCGCCGCCATCATGAGGTTCTCGGTGCCGGTCACCGTGACGAGGTCGGTGCTGATGCGGGCGCCCTTGAGCCGGCTGGCCCGCGCCTCCACGTAGCCGTTGCGGACGAAGACCTCGGCCCCCAGCTTCTGGAAGCCCTTGAGGTGCTGATCGATGGGCCGCACCCCGATGGCGCAGCCGCCGGGCAGCGCCACCTTGGCGAGGCCGGTCCGCGCGAGGAGCGGGCCCAGCACCAGGACGGAGGCGCGCATGGTCGACACCAGCTCGTACGGCGCCTCGTGGCTCGTCACGGTGGCCACCTCGACGCGGGTGCCGCCGTCGGCGTCGGTCGAGACCACCCCGCCGAGCCGCTCCAGCAGCGAGCGGGTCGTCGTCACGTCGGCCAGCTCGGGCACGTTCTCCAGCACCACCGGCCGCGCGGTGAGCAGCGCCGCGCACAGCTCGGGGAGCGCCGCGTTCTTGGCCGCGCTCGCCGCGACCGTTCCCCGCAGGGACGCGCCGCCTTCGACGATGAGTCGGGTCGCCATCAGCAGCCCTCCCGTCGCGCCGCGCCGGAGGCACAGCCCGCGAGTGTGGTCCGCGTGTCCTCCCAGCGCCCCCCGATGTACCGCTCCACCCCGTTGAGATCCCGCCGGGCCCGGATGCCGGAGAACCCCTCGGCCGCCATCAGCGAGGCGAGCGGGCCCGCCTGATCCTCGCCGATCTCCATCAGCAGCCACCCGCCCGGCCTGAGCACCGGGGGCGCGCCCGCCACGATGCGTCGGATCACGGCGAGCCCGTCGGGGCCCCCGTCGAGGGCGGCGCGCGGCTCGTGGCGCGAGACCTCGGGAGGCAGCGAGGCGATCACTCCGCTCGGCAGGTACGGCGGGTTGGCCACCACCAGGTCGAGGCTCGCCGACAGCGAGCCGAGCGGCGCGAAGAGGTCGCCCGCGAGCAGGCGCACCCGCCCCGCGAGGCCGAGCGCGCGCACGTTGCGGGAGGCGACCGCGAGCGCGCCCGCGGCCAGCTCGACCGCGAGCACCTCCGCGGCGGGCATCGCGGCGGCCACCGCGCAGGCGATCGCGCCGCTGCCGGTGCCGAGGTCGGCGACGACCGGCTCCGGCCGGCCTGCCAGCACTTCCAGCGCCCACTCCACGAGCCCCTCGGTCTCCGGGCGCGGCACCAGCACGTCGGGGGTGACGGCCAGGCGTAGGCCGTGGAAGTCCTCCCAGCCGAGCAGGTACTGCAGCGGCTCCCGGCGCGCGCGGCGCTCGATCAGCGCGCGGTAGTGGGCGGCCTCCGCCTCGGTCAGCCGGCGCGCCGGCTCCAGGTAGAGGGCGAAGCGCTCGACGCCCAGGAGCCCCCCGAGGAGCCACTCCGCCTCCGGGCGCGCGGTCTCGATCCCGGCCTCCTCGAGCGCGGCGGCCGCTCGCCCGAGCAGCGCGGGGACGGTCGAGTCGGCGGCGACCCGGATCACGTCACGCTCTCCGCGAGCTTCTGGCTCTGCTCGCGATCGCGCAGCGCGTCGATCAGCTCGTCGAGATCGCCCTCGAGCACCGCGGGCAGCCGGTGCAGCGTGAGGTTCACGCGGTGATCGCTGACCCGCCCCTGCGGGAAGTTGTAGGTGCGGATGCGCTCGCTGCGCTCGCCGGTGCCGACCTGGCTGCGCCGGTCGGCCGCGATGGCGGCGGCCTGCTCCTCCTGCGCTCGCTCGAGCAGTCGGGCCTTCAGCACCCGCAGGGCCTTCGCGCGGTTCTTGATCTGCGAGCGCTCGTCCTGGCAGGTGACGACCAGCCCGGTCGGCAGGTGGGTGAGCCGCACGGCGGAGTCGGTGGTGTTGACGCCCTGCCCGCCCGGCCCCGAGGAGCGGTAGACGTCGACCTGGATGTCCCTCTCGTCGACCTTCACGTCGACGTCCTCCGCCTCCGGCAGCACCGCCACCGTCACGGTCGAGGTGTGGATGCGCCCGCTCGACTCGGTGGCGGGCACGCGCTGCACGCGGTGCACGCCCCGCTCGTACTTCAGCCGGCTCCACGCCCCGCGCCCCTGCACCAGCGCGACCACTTCCTTGAGACCGCCCACCCCGGTGGGGTGGCTGTCGATGACCTCCCACTTCCAGCGCTGCCGCTCCGCGTACTTGGTGTACATGCGGAACAGCTCGGCCGCGAAGAGACCGGCCTCGTCGCCGCCCGCCCCGGCCCGGATCTCCAGGAACACGTTCTTGTCGTCGTTGGGATCGCGCGGGATGAGGAGGCCGCGCAGCTCTTCCTCGAGCTTGGCCTGCCGCGCGGTCAGCTCGTCGATCTCGGCCTGGGCCAGCTCGCGCATCTCGCGGTCGGCGTCCTCGGCGAGGATGTGCCGGGCCTCCGAGACGCGGGCGAGCACGCCCTTGTAGTCGTCGAACTTCCGCACCGTCTCGGCGAGGTCCGCGGCGGCCTTGGCGGTCTTGGCGTAGACCGCGGGCTGCCCGATCACCTGGGGATCGGACAGCAAGCGGTTCAGCTCGCCGTAACGCTCTTCGATCTGACGGAGCTTGTCGAACATGGGGGGCGTCAGGGAGAGAAACCCGGAAGACGGCGCCGCCGCGGCTGGGAACGACCGAGTAACGGATGCTTGATCTGCGGCTCGGAGCGCGGCGCGGCGCCGAGCCGGGCCCTACCCCTCGGTGACCGTCTTCCGCTTGTACTTCTGCTGGAAGCGCTCGACCCGCCCGGCGGTGTCCAGGAACCGCTGCTTCCCCGTGAAGAAGGGGTGGCACTTGGAGCACACCTCCACCTTGATGGTCGGCACGGTGGAACGGGTGTGGATGACTTCCCCGCAGTTGCAGGTGATCGTCGTATCAACGTATTCCGGGTGAATGCCAGCCTTCACGGCGCACCTCCTAAGTGGATCTCAAAGGATAGCAGGGAGCGCGTCAAAAGGCAAAAAGCGGTGGCTTGGGAGCGGCCGCCGAAGGCGAGGCGATCGGATCCGGCAATCTAGGCCAGCTGGTTCATCTGGTTCAGGAAGTCCTTGTTACTCTTGGTCATTTTCAGCTTGTCGAGGAGCAGCTCCATGGCCTCGACCGGGTTGAGCTGGGACAGGGCCTTGCGCAGGAGCCAGACCTTCTGCAGCTCGTCCTTCTCCAGCAGCAGCTCTTCCTTCCGGGTGCCGGTCTGCTCGATGTTGATGGTCGGGAAGATGCGCTTGTCCATCAGGCGCCGGTCCAGGTGCACCTCCATGTTGCCGGTGCCCTTGAACTCCTCGAAGATCACATCGTCCATCCGGGAGCCGGTGTCGATGAGAGCGGTGGCCATGATGGTGAGCGAGCCGCCCTCTTCCACGTTCCGGGCCGCCGCGAAGAACCGCCGGGGCCGCTGCAGCGCGTTGGCGTCGAGGCCGCCCGAGAGCACCTTGCCGGAGGACGGGATGACCGCGTTGTGGGCGCGCGCGAAGCGGGTGATCGAGTCGAGCAGGATCACGACGTCGCGCTTGTGCTCCACCAGCCGCTTGGCCTTCTCGATCACCATGTCCGCCACCTGCACGTGCCGCTGCGGCGGCTCGTCGAAGGTGGAGGAGATGACCTCGCCCTTCACCGAGCGCTGCATGTCGGTGACCTCTTCCGGCCGCTCGTCGATCAGCAGCACGATGAGGTACACCTCGGGGTGGTTCTTGGCGATCGCGTTGGCGAGGTTCTGCAGCAGCACCGTCTTGCCGGTGCGCGGGGCGGCCACGATCAGGCCGCGCTGACCCTTGCCGATGGGACACAGTAGATCCATCGCGCGGGTGGTCAGGTTGTCCGAGTCGTGCTCGAGCCGGATCCGCTCCATCGGGTAGAGCGGGGTCAGGTTGTCGAAGAGCGTCTTGTCGCGCGCCTGCTCCGGCGTCTCGAAGTTGATCGCCTCGACCTTGAGCAGCGCGAAGTAGCGCTCGCTGTCCTTGGGCGGCCGCACCTGGCCCGAGATCGTATCGCCGGTGCGCAGGTCGAAGCGCCGGATCTGCGAGGGCGAGACGTAGATGTCGTCGGGGCCCGGCAGGTAGTTGTAGTCGGGCGCGCGGAGGAAGCCGAAGCCGTCGGGCAGCACTTCCAGCACGCCCTCGGCGAAGATGAGCCCGTCGCGCTCGGCCTGGCCCTGCAAGATCTTGAAGATCAGGTCCTGCTTGCGCAGCCCGCTGGTGCCCTGGACGCCCAGCTCCTTGGCCACGTTGTTGAGATCGGTGATCGTCTTGTCCTTGAGCTCGGACAGATTCATCCGCTTACCTCCTGCACCGACCGTCCCGCCGTCCTCGGCGGGAGCGGGCTGCTCGGCGGGGGTGACAGACGGCTTGGGCGAGGGCCGCTTGGGACTACGCTCTGAGGAAGAGATGGTCGTCTCCGGGGGGTTGCGTGTGTACGGGTCTACTTTCCAGGAGGTTGGCTGCCGTGCTTCGCAAACCACTGTCCCACACGGTTTCTGGCCCTGTCAACCCCCGATTTACATGCGGATGTCGATGATCGCGCGCTGCTTGATCTCCACGAGCCAATCCTTGAGGCGCGTGTCGTACTTCTGCCGATAGAGGATCTCGCGGATCTGGCTGCGCGCCTGCACGAGCGCGTCGCCGGCCAGGGAATCTCGCGAGTCCAGACGGAAGAGGTGATAGCCGACCTCCGAGCGGAACGGGGTCGAGGCCTCCCCCGGGGAGAGGCGCAGGATCGCGTCCTCGATGTCCTGGGCGAGCTCGCCTTTCTTGAGATTGCCGAGGGAGCCGCCGTCCTTGCCGGACGGATCGTCCGAGTATTTCTTGGCGAGCTCGATGAAGTCCTGTCCCTCGAGCAGATGTCCGTAGATCTCGTCGGCCCGGAGCCGCGCCGCGATCCAGCCCTCCTCGCCCTTCGAGGGGTCCGGCATGACCAGGATGTGCCGGGCCGAGAAGGTGAGGCCGGTCTCGAGCTTCTCGCGGTTGTCGGCGAGGTACCGGTCGATCTCCTGCTCGGTGACCGAGATGCGCAGGGCCACCTTGCGCCGGACCACCCGCTGGACCATGAGCTGCTCGCGCAGCCGCTTCCTGACGCCCTCCAGGGTGAGGCCCTGCGATTTGATCATCGCCTCGAACTCGGTCTCGTCCTTGGCCTTGAGCTTCTTCATGATGTCGCCCAGGGACTCGGCGAGCTCCGCGTCCTCGATGACCACCTTGTCCCGCTCGGCCTGCTGGAGCTGGATCCGGTTCTCGATCAGGTTCTGCAGGAGCTGGGTGCGCAGCGCCTTGCGCGCCTCGCCGTCGGAGGGCCGCTCCCGCGTCTCGGCCAGGTAGTAGAGCTCGGCCTCGTCCAGCTCGTACTGGGTGATCGCGTCGTTGTTCACCACGCAGATCACGCGGTCCACCACGTCGTCGGAGGCGTGGAGCTGATCGCGCGAGGTCAGGATCGGCGCGGACGTGAACGCCTGCGCGCCGGGCGCCTCCGCGGGCGTCGCCGCCTTGCTCTTGCCGAGCAGCGGGACCCAGGTCGGGATCGAGCAGCCGGAGACCGCGAGGGGAAGGAGCAGCAGGGCGACCGTCGCGGCGGCGCGCCGGCTCATCGGAGGGAATCCAGGAGCTTCGCGAGGGCGTCGCGCACCACGGGCCAGGGCTCGGCAGGGATCCGCGCTTCCACCGTGTACTCCTTTCTCAGCTTGAGCGCGCCGCGGCTGGCCGCGATCGTCTTGAGCATCCGTTCCGGCGTCACCGGCGTCGACGGCGCGAAGGTCAGCACCGCGCGCCCGCCGCCCGCCTCCACTCGCTCGATGCCGAGCCCGCGGGCGACCACCCGCAGCCCCACCACGTCCAGCAGCCCTTCCACCGCGGGCGGCGGCGGGCCGTAGCGATCGGTCAGCTCCGCGCGGGCGTCCGCCACGTCCTCGGGCCGCTCGATCTCGGCGAGCCGCTTGTAGAGCGCCAGACGCTGATTCACCTCGGGAACGTACTCCTCGGGCAGGAGCGCTTCCACGTCCGCCGAGATCACCGGATCGACGCGCTCGGTCGCCGCTTCGCCCTTCAAGTCTCTCACGGCCTCCGCGAGCAGCTTGCTATAAAGATCGAATCCGACCGCCGCGATGTGCCCGTGCTGGGCCGCCCCCAGCAGGTTGCCGGTGCCCCGGATCTCCAAATCTCGCATGGCCAGCCGCAGCCCCGCCCCGAGCTCGGTCGACTCCTCGATCACCCGCAGCCGCCGCTGGGCCGTCTCGTCCACCCGGCCGTCGGCGGGCACCAGGAGGTACGCGTAGGCCTGCTGCCGCTCCCGCCCCACCCGTCCCCGGAGCTGGTAGAGCTGGGCCAGGCCGAACCGGTCGGCCCGGTTGATGATTATCGTGTTCGAGGCCGGAATGTCCAGCCCCGATTCCACGATCGCGGTGGAGACCAGGACGTCGGCCTGGCCGTCCACGAACTTGACCATCACGCTCTCGAGCTCGCGCTCCGCCATCTGGCCGTGCCCCATCACCACCCGGGCCTCGGGCACCAGGCTCTTGATGAAGGTGGTCATGGAGGCGAGCGACTGGATGCGGTTGTGCACGAAGAACACCTGCCCGCCCCGGTTCAGCTCGCGCTCGATCGCCTCCTTGATCACCCCGCGGCTGAACGCGGTGACCACCGTCTCCACCGGCAGCCGGTCGAGCGGCGGCGTCTCGATCACCGAGAGGTCGCGCACTCCGGACAGCGCCATGTGCAGCGTCCGCGGGATCGGGGTGGCGGTGAGGGTCAGCACGTCCACCGAGGTGCGGAGCTGCTTGAGCCGCTCCTTGTGCGAGACCCCGAAGCGGTGCTCCTCGTCCACCACCAGGAGCCCCAGGTTCTTGAACGTCACGTCCTTGGACAGGAGCCGGTGCGTGCCCACCACCACGTCCACCGCGCCCGCGGCGAGCCCCGCCACCACCTGCTTCTGCTCCTTCGGGCTGCGGAAGCGCGAGAGCAGCTCCACCCGCGCGGGGAACGGGCCGAAGCGCTCCACGAACGTGTTGTAGTGCTGCTGGGCCAGCACGGTGGTGGGCACGAGCACCGCGACCTGCCGGCCGTCCGCCACCGCCTTGAAGGCCGCGCGGAGCGCGACCTCCGTCTTGCCGTAGCCCACGTCGCCCGCGACCAGGCGGTCCATCGGCCGGCCGCCGCCCATGTCGGTCTTCACGTCCTCGATGGCGCGGAGCTGATCCGCGGTCTCCTCGAAGCGAAAGGCGGCCTCGAACTCGCCCTGCCAGGGGGTGTCGTCCGAGAAGTGGGGCCGCTCGGCGACCGAGCGGGCCGCGTAGAGCTTGAGCAGCGCCTCCGCCATGTCCCGCAGCGCGGCCCGCACCGATTCCTTCAGCCGCTGCCACGCGCCGCCGCCGAGCCGGTCGAGCCGCGCCGAGCCCTCGGGCGCGCCCATGTACTTGGAGATGAGGTCGAGCCGCTCCACCGGCAGGTAGAGCCGGCCGCCGTCGGCGTACTCCAGGAGCAGGAAGTCGGCGTCGTGCCCCTCGGAGTGCAGCGTGCGGAGGCCGTGGTAGCGGCCGATGCCGTGCTGCTCGTGGACCACGAGGTCGTTCGGAGCCAGGTCGTTGAACGAGGCGATCGCCGCGCCGCGCTGGAAGAGCGGGCGCCGCAGCCGGCGCCGCTGGGCCCCGAAGATCTCCTCCTCGCTGAGCACGATGAGGCCGAGCGGGGGGATCTGGAAGCCCGCCGCGCACTCGCCCACGAGCACCGCGAGCCCCTCCTGGCTCCAGAGCGTCGCGTCGGGCCACGGCTCGAGGTCGTGCTCGGCCAGCATCTGGCGCAGCCGGTCGCTCTGCCGCTCGTCGTCCACCACCAGGCGCACCGTGAAGCCTTCGCCGCGCCAGGTGCGGATCTCCTCGGCGAGCGCCTTGAACTGCCCGCGATACCCCCCCACCCCGCGCGTGCCCATCGCGATCGCGCCCGCGCTGCGCTGGAGCAGCGGCAGCTCGAGGCGCTGGAAGCGCTCGAGCACGGTGGCGAGCGGCGCCGCCGAGGGCGCGTCGTCCGGCGGCGCCTCCAGCATCGCGGGATCCTCCAGCACCACCAGCGTCCCGGGGGGCAGGTAGTCCACCAGGGTGACCGGCGCCGCGTCCCTCGAGCCGAGCGGCAGCACGGTCAGCTCGCGGAGCGGCGCGATCGAGCGCTGGGTGGTCGGATCGAAGACGCGGAGGGACTCCACCTCGTCGCCCACGAACTCGGCCCGGACCGGCCGCTCGTGGGTGGGCGAGAAGACGTCCACGATGCCTCCGCGCACGCTCCACTGCCCGACCTCCATCACGGTCTCGACGCGCTCGTAGCCGGCGCCCTCCAGCAGCTCGAGCAGGATCTCGCGGTCGCTGCTCTCTCCGACCGTCAAACTGAACGTGCGACGCTTGAAGGCGGAGGGCGGCGGCACCGGCTCCACGAGCCCGGAGGGCGTGGCCACGATCACCACCGCGTCCCCGTCGAGCAGCCGCCGGCAGCACAGCGCGCGCTCGGCGTCGGGCTCGCGATGGAGCTTGCCGCGCCAGGAGGTGCCGGTGCCCGAGGGGAACTCGAGCACGCGGCTGTGCTCGCCGCTGCCCGCGTCGATGGCGGGGCCGCCCGAGACCGCGGCCACGAAGAAGGCGACGTCCTGCGCCATCCGGTGGCGCGGCGAGGGGCCCGGGGTGAGTAGCAGGATCGGCCGGCCGGTGCGCTCGCGCAGCGCCGCGGTCACCAGCGCGCGCGAGGAGCCCCAGAGACCATCGGCGCGGAGGCAGAGTGCTCCCGTGGTGAGGGCCGCGAGGAGCTCTTCGAGCGCGGCCCAGCGGGACAGCGCGGACCCGGCAGGCACGGTCATCACGGACAACGGCACATCAGAGGTACCATCGGCGGGGACCCGCGTCAAATCAGCGGGAGCCCTGGGCCAGGTAGAAGGAGAGCGTCTCCAGCTCGATGGCCAGGTCCACGTTCTTCAGGCGGACGTCCTTGCCCGCCTTGATGCGCCCCGGCGCGAAGTTGAGGATGGTCTTGATCCCGGCCGCCACCAGCTTCTCGGTGACCGCCTGCGCGGACTCCCCGGGCACCGCCACGATCGCGATCTGGAGGTTGCGCGCCTTGGCCTCCCGCGGCAGGTCCTCCATGGGCTGGATGGAGACGCCGTCCACCGCCTTGCCCCACTTGGCCGGATCCTCGTCGAAGATCGTCGAGATCCGGAAGCCCTGCCGGGCGAACCCCTTGTAGCGGAAGAGGGCGGAGCCGAGGTTGCCGAAGCCCACCAGGGCCACCTGCCACTCGCGATCGAGCCCCAGAATGCGCTGCAGCTCGGCCTTGAGGCCGGAGACGTAATAGCCGATGCCTCGCACCCCGAACTCGCCGAAGTAGGCGAGGTCCTTCCGCACCTGGGCCGAGTTGAGGCTGAACCGCTCGGCCAGCTCCTGGGAGGAGATGGTCTTGACGCCGTCTTCCTCGAGCTGCAGGAGACTGCGCGTGTAGACGGAC
>DATFGS010000588.1:0-2528 GCA_035249225.1 Candidatus Methylomirabilota bacterium
GACCCCGGTGATCACGGTGACCCGATCGTGGGGGATGTCGACGGAGACGTTCTTCAGGTTGTTCTGCCGGGCTCCCTCGATCCGGAGCCAGACGGGCTGGGACATTCGAGCGATCCTCCTGAGATGGAAAGTTTACTCGACGCCCCCGGAGCCTTCAATAGCGCGGCGCGCGGCGGGACGCGCGGAAGCGCTTGACAGCGGCCGCGCGAGCCGGTACGCTCCGTATCCGTAATGAGAATTATTCCTAAAAAGCTCGCGCCCGCGAAGGCGGCGCGGACGCCGGACGGCGCGGAGACCGCGCTGCGGGCCCGCGGGCTCCGGCTCACCGGGCCGCGCCGGGTGGTGCTCGACGTGGTGCGCGCCACCGAGTCGCACCCCACCGCGGAGTGGGTCCACCAGATGGTCCGCCGTCGCCTGCCCCGGGTGAGCCTGGGCACGGTGTACCGCAACCTGCGCCTGCTCGTGGCCGAGGGGCTGGTCAACGAGCTGCCCGGCCCGCACGCGCGGTTCGACGGCAACCTCAGCGAGCACCACCACTTCACCTGTGTGGCCTGCGGCCGGATGAGCGACGTGCCGGCGCCGGTCGGCGATCCGCACTCCCGCGCGCTCTGCGGGCGGGTGGCCGCCCAGGGGGGCTTCAGCGTCACGCACCATCGCATCGAGTTCTACGGCCGTTGTCCCGAGTGCCAGCGCCGCGCCGCGGGCCGGGCGCGGAGCCGGCGCCCGACGCCGTAGCTCGGCGGGCCCCGGCCCCCGAGCCGCCGCCACCATCAACCGACAGGAGGATTCGCCATGGCAGGAAAGCCGCTGAAGGGCAGCAAGAGCGTGGACAATCTCAAGGAGGCCTTCGCAGGCGAGTCGCAGGCCAACCGCCGCTATCTGTACTTCGCGCGCGTCGCGGACATCGAGGGCTTCCCGGACGTCGCGGGGCTCTTCAAAGACACCGCCGACGCCGAGACCGGCCACGCCTTCGGCCATCTCGACTTCCTCAAGGAAGTGGGCGATCCGGCGACCGGGGAGCCCATCGGCAAGACCGAGAAGAACCTCAAGGCCGCCGTCGCGGGCGAGACCTACGAGTACACCCAGATGTACCCGGGCATGGCCAAGACCGCGCGGGACGAGGGGTACCCGGAGCTGGCCGAGTGGTTCGAGACGCTCGCCAAGGCCGAGAAGTCGCACGCGGGCCGCTTCACCAAGGGGCTCAACCAGGTCGCGGGCAAGGAGCCGGCCGACGCCATCTAGTCGGCCCGGTCCGACTCGGGCCGGGCGCCGGCGGGACCGCCGACGCCCGGCCTCCCGACCGCTCCACGTTCCGCTCGTGAGAGGACGATGACACTCGACATTCGCGTCCCGGAGTTCTGGCAGCTCGACCGCGTGGACACCGAGCTGCGTCGGATCTACGACATCTGCGCGGGCTGCCGCCGCTGCCTGCCGCTCTGCCCCTCGTTCAAGGTCATGTTCGACCGGCTCGACGTGGACGCGGTGGACGGCGACGTCGAGAAGCTCCCCGCGGCGGACGTCAAGGAAGTCGTCGATCTCTGCTACCAGTGCAAGCTCTGCTACAACCACTGCCCCTACACCCCGCCGCACCGCTGGGCGGTGGACTTCCCGCGCCTCATGCTGCGCGCACGCTCCGCGGAGGCGCGCGCCCACGGGGTCACGCTGCAGGACCGCTTCCTCGGCAACACCGAGCTGGTCGGGCGCATCGGCAGCCTCACCGCGCCCGTCTCGAACTGGATGAACGCGGTGTGGGTGAACCGCAAGTTCATGGAGAAGGCGGTCGGCATCCACGCGAAGCGAAACCTGCCGCCCTTCCACCGCGAGACGTTCTCGCGCTGGTTCGACGGGCGGAAGCCGCGGCCCGCGGCCGCCCCCGCGCGCGATCGGGTGGCGCTCTTCACCACGTGCTCGGTGGAATACAACGATCCCGCCACCGGGAAGGCCGCGGTGGCGGTGCTCGAGAAGAACGGGGTGGAGGTGACGCTGCCCGCCCAGCGCTGCTGCGGGATGCCCTACCTCGACGGGGGCGCGGTCACCGAGGCCAAGCGGCTGATCGCGGCCAACGTCAAGAGCCTCGCCGAGCAGGTCCGCCTCGGGCGGGAGATCGTGGTGCCGGGGCCGACCTGCTCCTACATGCTCAAGCAGGAGTATCCGTGGCTCGACGGCTCCGACGACGCCAACCTGGTCGCCGCGCACACCCGCGACCTCTTCGAGTACCTGGCCGCGCTGCACGAGCAGGGCCGCCTCGACACCACGTTCCCGAACGCCCCGGGCACCATCGCGTACCAGCTGCCCTGCCACCTCAAGGCGCAGAACATGGGCACCCGGTCCGCCGACGTGCTGCGCCTCACCGGGGCGCCGGTGGAGGTCATCGAGCGGTGCTCGGCGGTGGACGGCACCTGGGGCATGAAGACCGAGTACTTCGAGCTGTCCATGAAGCTGGCCGGGCCCCTGTTCCGGGACGTGGAGGCGGCCCGGCCCGACCGGGTCGCCACCGACTGCCCGCTCGCGGCTCTCCAGATCCACCA
>DATFGS010000589.1:0-8464 GCA_035249225.1 Candidatus Methylomirabilota bacterium
CGGCACCAACGGCAAGACCACCACGTCGCTGCTGGTGGAGGCCCTGCTGGGCGCGGGCGGGCGGCCGACCGGCGTGATCGGCACCATCCAGTACCGGGTCGGCGAGCAGACCGAGACGGCCAGCCAGACCACGCCCGAGGCCCTCGAGCTGCAGTCGCTGCTGGCGCGGATGGTACGGGTCGGGGTCGGCGGCACCGCGATGGAGGTCTCCTCGCACGCGCTCGCGCTCTCGCGGGTGGACGGCATCGAGTTCGACGTGGCGGTCTTCACCAACCTGACCCAGGACCATCTCGACTTCCACCGGACGCTCGAGGCCTATCGCGACGCCAAGGCGCGGCTCTTCACCCTGCTCGCGGGGAGCCGCAAGCCGTACCGCGCCGCGGTGGTGAACACCGACGATCCGGCGGGCCCGGCCATGCTGGCCGCCGCGGCCGCCGACCCGCGGGTGCGCCCGATCACCTTCGGGCTGCACGGTCAGGCCGAGCTGCGGCCGCGGCGGTGGGAATCCGGGATGGACGGCATCCGGCTCGAGGTCCTCTCGTCGAAGGGCCCGATCGAGATCGTCTCGCCCCTGGTCGGCGAGCACAACGTGATGAATCTGCTCGGGGCCATCGGCGTCGGACTCGCGCTGGACATGGACGCGCGGCGGATCGGCGAGACGCTCTCCCGGGTGGCCACCGTGCCGGGCCGGTTCGAGCGGGTCGAGGCCGGCCAGCCCTTCCTCGTGGTGGTCGACTACGCGCACACCCCCGACGCGCTCGAGCGCGTGCTGACCACCGCGCGCAAGCTGCTGCGCCCGGGCGGACGCCTCGGCGTCGTCTTCGGCTGCGGCGGCGACCGGGATCGCGGCAAGCGTCCGATCATGGGCGGCATCGCGGCGCGGCTCGGCGACTTCGCCTGGGTGACCTCCGACAACCCGCGCACCGAGCGGCCCGAGGCGATCCTGTCCGAGATCGAGACCGGCATCCCCGCCGACGCGGCGGGCCGGCACGAGTCCATGGCCGACCGCCGGCGCGCCATCGAGGCCGCGGTGGCGTGGGGGCGCGAGGGGGACGTGGTGGTGATCGCGGGGAAGGGGCACGAGACCTACCAGATCATCGGCACCGAATCGCACGATTTCGACGACCGCGAGGTGGCCCGGACCGCGCTGCGGGCGCGCGGCGGAGCCGGAGGGCAGGCGTGGCGGGGCTGAGCATCGAGGACGTCGTCCGCGGCACCCAGGGCGCCCTCGTGGCGGGCGATCTCGGGGTGCCCGTCACCGGCGTGAGCATCGACAGCCGGCACCTGGGCATCGGCGAGGCCTTCTTCGCCATCAAGGGTCCGAACCGCGACGGCCACGGCTTCCTCCGCGACGCCGCCGCGCGTGGCGCCGCATGCCTGATAGTCCACAATCTCCCGGACGACCTGCCGCCCTCGGTGCCGACGATCCTGGTGGACGACACCACGCGCGCCCTCGGGCGCCTGGCCGCCTATCACCGCGCGCGCTTCACGGTGCCGGTGGCGGCGGTCACCGGCTCCAACGGCAAGACCACGACCAAGGAGATGATGGCGGGGGTCCTGGGCGCGCTCGGCCCGGTGCTCAAGCCGGAGGGCAGCTTCAACAACCAGTGGGGCCTGCCGCTGACCCTGCTGCGCCTGGGGCCGGAGCACAAGGCGCTCGCGCTGGAGCTGGGGGCGAACACCCCGGGCGAGATCGCCGCGCTCGCCGCGATCAGCCGGCCGACGGTGGGGGTCGTCACCGTCGTGCAGGGGGCCCACACCGAGTTCTTCGGTTCCCTCGACGGCGTGGCCCAGGAGAAGAGCGCGCTCGTGCGCGCGATCCCGCCCGACGGCGTGGTCGTCCTCAACGCCGATGACCGGCGGGTGCTCGCGATGCACACCGAGAGCCGGGCGCGAGTGCTCTACTTCAGCACCCGGCCCGGGGCCGACGTGTTCGCCGCGACACCCGCGGAGGACGGCGCCGACGGCCTCCGGTTCACCCTCGGGATCGGGCAGGCCAAGCGGCCGGTGCGCCTCGCCTTCGCGGGCCGGCACAACGTGACCAACGCGCTGGCCGCGGCGGGGGTGGGGCTGGCGCTCGGTCTCTCGATCGAACAGATCGCCCAGGGGCTCGAGGCGTCGCGGCCCGCGAAGGGCCGCTGCGTGTGGCGGCCGGCCGGGCAGCTCCGCATCCTCGACGACACCTACAACGCCAATCCCGGCTCGGTCGGGGCGTCGCTCGACACGCTGGCCGCGACCTCGGAGGGACGCCGGCGCGTCGTGGTGTTCGGCGACATGCTCGAGCTGGGCGAGACCAGCGAGGCCGCGCACCGCGACATGGGCCGCGCGGTCGCCGCCTCGGGCGCGGCCGAGTTCATCGGCATGGGGCGGTGGGCCCGGACCGCGGTGGAGGCGGCGCGGCAGGCCGGGCTCGCGGAGAGCCATCACGTGACCACGTTCGAGGATACGGTGGCGCTGCTGCTCAAGCGGCTCGCGCCCGGCGACGCGGTGCTCGTCAAGGGCTCCCGGGGCATGCGCATGGAGCGCGTGGTCGACGCGCTCGTGGCGCGCTTCGGAGGAGTGAGTGGCTAGTGCTGTACGAGCTCCTCGTGCCGCTCGCGAAGTACAACACCGCGTTCAACGTGTTCCGGTACATCACGTTCCGCACCGCGATGGCGACGGTCACCGCCCTGGTGATCTCCTTCCTGCTCGGGCCGTGGCTGATCAACCGCCTGCGCCAGATGCAGCACGGGGAGAGCTCGGTCCGCGAGGATACCCCGGAGCGGCACCAGAAGACCAAGGCGGGCACGCCCACCATGGGGGGCATCGGGATCCTGGTCGCGATCCTGGTCTCGACGCTGCTGTGGGCCAACCTGCGCAATCGCTACATCTGGGTGCTGATGCTCGCCACCCTGGGCCTGGGCCTGATCGGCCTGAAGGACGACTGGAAGAAGCTCAAGACCCGCCGGGGCATCTCGGCGCGGGAGAAGTTCGGCTCGCAGATCGTGCTGGTGGGCGCCCTGATGGCGTTCCTCTACTGGTGGCCGGTCGACGGCTTCACCACCAGCGTCGTGATCCCGTTCTTCAAGGGCTGGCTCCTCACCTTCGGGTGGCTGTGGATCCCCTTCGCGGTCCTGGTGATCGTGGGAGCGTCCAACGCGGTGAACCTGACCGACGGGCTCGACGGCCTGGCGATCGGCCCGATCGTGACCGCGGGCGGGGCCTTCGCGGTGATCACCTACCTCACGGGCAACTTCCGAGCCGCCGAGTACCTGCGCATCCTCAACGTCAAGGGCACCGGCGAGCTGACGATCTTCTGCGGCGCGCTGGTGGGGGCGGCGCTCGGCTTCCTCTGGTTCAACAGCTATCCGGCGCAGGTGTTCATGGGCGACGTGGGGTCGCTGGCGCTCGGCGGGGCGATCGGGACGCTCGCGGTGCTCACCAAGTCGGAGCTGCTCCTGCCGCTCATCGGCGGCATCTACGTGGTGGAGGCGGCGTCGGTCATCATCCAGGTGGGCTCGTTCAAGCTGACCGGGAAGCGGGTCTTCAAGATGGCCCCGCTGCACCATCACTACGAGATCAAGGGCTGGGCGGAGCCCAAGATCATCGTCCGGTTCTGGATCCTGTCCTTCATGCTCGCGCTGCTGGCGCTCACCACACTCAAGCTCCGCTAGGGTGACATGCAATGGCGATCATCACGTTGCGGCGAGACGTTTCCTATCCCACGGGGATCTTCGTGAGCGGTAACGGCCTGCGGGGCGCGACCTACCGCCAGTCGCTGGCGGGGAAGACCGTCTCGGTGGTGGGGCTGGCCAAGAGCGGGGTCGCGGCGGCCCGGCTCGTTCGCCGCCTCGGCGGCCGCGTGCTCGCCTCCGACTCGAGCCCGCTCGAGGCGCTGCCCGAGGAGGCCCGCGGGCTCGAGCGCCTGGGCTGCGCGCTCTGGGCGGGCGGCCATCCCGACGCCGCGTTCGCGGGGGCGGAGCTGATCGTGGTGAGCCCGGGGGTGCCGCTCGAGCTGCCCCCGCTGGTCGCGATGCGCGCTCGCGGGGTGCCCACCATCGGCGAGCTCGAGCTCGCGTGGCGGGTGATGGAGGCCGACGTCATCGCGATCACCGGCACCAACGGCAAGACCACCACCACCACGCTCACCGGCGAGCTGCTGCGCACCCAGGTCCGCCCGGTGCTGGTGGGCGGCAACATCGGGACGCCGCTCGCCGATCACGCGCTCGAGTTCCCGGGCGACGGGATCGTCGTCGCGGAGGTGTCGAGCTTCCAGCTGGACACCACCGACCGGTTCCGCCCGCGGGTGGCCGCGATCCTGAACATCACCCCCGACCACCTCGACCGGCACGGGACCTTCGAGCGCTACGTGGACGCCAAGGCGCGGATCTTCGCCAACCAGCTCTCCACCGACTGCGTGGTGCTGAACGCGGACGACCCGGTCACCGCCGGGCTCGGGGGCCGCGCGCGCGGGCGGGTGATCTGGTTCAGCCGGCTCACCACCCTGACCCACGGGGTCTTCATCTACGACGGCTGGATCGTGGCCAAGCTCAACGGCTCCACCGAGCGCATCTGCCCGGTCACCGAGATCACCCTGCGCGGCCAGCACAACGTGGAGAACGTGCTCGCGGCCACCGCGTGCGCGCTCTGGACCGGCATGTCGCCGTCCTCGATCCGCCGCGGCATCGCGGCCTTCCGCGGGGTCGCCCACCGCATCGAGCGCGTCCACGACGACCGCGGGGTCGTCTACTACAACGACTCCAAGGGCACCAACGTGGACTCCACGATCAAGGCGCTCGAGAGCTTCAGCGAGCCGGTCATCCTGATCGCGGGCGGCAAGGGCAAGGGCCAGGACTTCGGCCCGCTCGCCGAGGCCGCGCGCGGCCGGGTCCGCCGCGCGATCCTCATCGGCCAGGACCGGGACCGGATCCGCGCCGCGCTCGAGGTCGCGGGGATTCCCGCGGAGGACGCGGAGTCGATGGACGACGCGGTCCGCCGGTCGCGCGACGCGGCCCAGGTGGGCGACGTGGTGCTGCTCTCGCCCGCCTGCGCCTCCTTCGACATGTTCCGCAACTTCGAGCACCGCGGCGACGTGTTCAAGTCCGTGGTGCGGGCGCTGTTCGCCTGATGCCCCGCAAGCTCACGCCCGACCTGCCGCTCTTCGGGGTGGTGGTGACCCTCGTCTGCGTGGGCGTGGTGATGGTCTACTCGGCGAGCGCGATCGTGGCCGCGGACCGCTTCCACGATCCGTTCTTCTTCCTCAAGAAGCAGCTCTTCTGGGCGGTGCTCGGGCTCGGCGGCCTCTGGGCCGGCATGCTGCTCGACTACCGCTGGCTCGAGCGGCTGGTGATCCCGCTGCTCGTGGTCTCCTTCGTCCTGCTCGTGCTGGTGCTGGTGCCCCCGTTCGGCCAGTCCATCAACGGCACGCGGCGCTGGTTCCACGTGGGCCCGGTGTCCTTCCAGCCTGTGGAGCTGGCCAAGTTCTCGCTCGTGCTCTACCTGGCCTCGTTCCTCACCCGGCGCCAGGAGGTCATCGGGCGCTTCGTGGAAGGGCTGCTCCCGATCCTTCTGGTCGCGGGCGGCATGGCCGCGCTCACCCTGCTGCAGCCGGACCTCGGCAACAGCCTCGCCCTCGTCATCCTCACGCTCGCGCTCGCCTACATGGCGGGGGCCCGCGTGCAGCACATGGGGGCGATCGCGGCCTGCGCGCTGCCGATCGTGATCGTGGCCATCGCGATGAAGCCTTACCGGTGGCGCCGCATGGTCGCGTTCATGAACCCGTGGGACGATCCGCAGGGGAGCGGCTTCCAGATCATCCAGTCCTTCCTGGCCCTGGGCTCGGGCGGATGGCTCGGAGTGGGGCTGGGCGACTCCAAGCAGAAACTCTTCTACCTGCCGGAGCCGTACACCGACTTCATCTTTGCGATCATCGGCGAAGAGCTGGGGCTGGTGGGCGCCACCATCATCGTCGCGCTCTTTGCGCTCCTGATCTGGCGCGGCCTGCGTGTCGGCCTGCGCGCCCCCGACGCCTTCGGCGCCTACCTGGGCCTCGGGCTCACCATCATGCTCGCGACCCAGACCCTCGTGAACCTGGGGGTGGTGACCGGCGCGCTGCCCACCAAGGGGCTGCCGCTGCCGTTCATCTCCTTCGGAGGCTCCGCGCTCCTGATGACGCTCTTCTCGGCGGGCGTGCTCCTCAACATCTCCCAGCATGGGAGAACCGCCTGATGTTCAAGAAGTACCAGCACATCCACTTCGTGGGCATCGGCGGCGTCGGCATGAGCGGCATCGCGGAGGTCCTGCTCACCCTGGGCTACCGGGTGACCGGCTCCGACGCGCGCCGGAGCGACACGGTGGAGCGGCTCGAGCGTCTGGGCGCCAAGGTGTACCTCGGCCACGAGGCCGCGCACGTCGAGGGCGCCCACGTCGTCGTCTACTCGTCGGCGGTGGCGCGCGACAACGTGGAGGTGCACGCGGCGCGGCAGCGCGGGGTGCCGGTGATCGGGCGGGCCGAGATGCTCGCCGAGCTGATGCGGCTGAAGTACGGCATCGCGATCGCGGGCACCCACGGCAAGACCACCACCACCTCGATGGTGGCGGCGGTGCTGGGCGCGGGCGGCTTCGATCCCACCGTGGTGGTGGGCGGGCGCGTGCACGGGCTCGGGGCCAACGCGCGGCTCGGCCAGGGCGAGTTCCTGGTCGCGGAGGCCGACGAGTCGGACGGCTCGTTCCTCAAGCTCTCCCCGACCATCGCGGTGGTGACCACGGTGGACGCGGAGCACCTGGACCACTACGCCGATCTCGACGCGATCGTGAGCGCGTTCCTCACCTTCGTGAACAAGGTCCCGTTCTACGGCGCGGCGGTGGTCTGCCTCGACGACCTGAACATCCAGCGAATGATCCCCCGGATAGACAAGCGGGTCGTGACCTACGGCCTCGAGGCGGGCGCCGATCTCATGGCGCGGCGCCTCTCGTTCTCCGAGATGCGGTCGGAGTTCGAGGCGGTGCATCGCGGCAAGTCGCTGGGCCCGGTCGCCCTGCAGGTGCCCGGGCGGCACAACGTGCTGAACGCGCTCGCCGCCGCCGCGGTCGGGCTCGATCTCGAGATGCCGTTCGACCGAATCCAGACCGCGCTCGCCTCCTTCGCGGGCGTCCAGCGCCGATTCCAGATCCGGGGTGAGGCCCAGGGCGTGCTCGTGGTGGACGACTACGGCCATCACCCGGCGGAGATCCGGGCGACCCTCGCCGCCGCCAAGGCGGGGTTCGACCGTCGGGTGATCACGGTGTTCCAGCCGCACCGCTACTCGCGGACGCAGCACCTGCGCAACGACTTCCTCACCGCGTTCTACCAGTCCGACGTCCTCATCGTGATGGACATCTATGCGGCGGGCGAGACGCCGATCGAAGGCGTCCACGCCCGCGATCTTGCCGACGGCATCGCGGCCCACGGGCACCGGGAGGTGCTCTACCTGGGCGGCGATCGCGCGGCCATCGTCGACTACCTGTGCGAATCCACCAGAGCGGGTGATCTCGTGCTCACTCTCGGAGCGGGCGACGTGGGGCTGCTGGGCGGGGAACTGCTCAAGCGCCTCGGCCCGGATCCCGGGACGACGTCCAAGAGGAGATAGACATGCTGGGAGAGATTCGAGGCGAGGTCCGGTTCAAGGAACCCCTCAGCTTTCACACCTCCTTGCGCATCGGAGGGCCCGCGGACATCTTCATCGTCCCGCAGGACGTGGAGGACATCCGGCTCGCGCTGTCGTTCGCGGAGCGGGAGCAGCTCTCGCTCGACGTGATCGGGGGCGGCAACAACCTGCTGGTGAGCGACCGCGGCGTGCGCGGGGTGGTGCTCAAGCTCGAGGGCTGCCTGGGCCGCGCCGAGTTCAACGGCGAGGAGGCGGTGGCCGGCGCGGGCGTGAGCCTGTCCGCGCTGATCCGCGAGGCGGCCGCGCTCAACCTCGGCGGCATCGAGTGCCTGGTGGGCGTGCCCGCCACGGTGGGCGGGGCGGTGGCCATGAACGCGGGGACCCTGGACGGCGGCATCGCCGACTTCATCTCCGCGGTGTACTTCCTGTACCCCGACGGGACCCTCGGCGAGTTCAAGCCGGGGAACGGCTCCTACAGCTACAACGTGTTCACGCCCCCGGCCAAGTCGGTGCTGATCGGGGCGCGCCTGCAGCTGCAGCGACGCCCGTTCGCGGAGATCCAGAAGGACATCAAGCAGCGGCTCAAGCAGAAGAAGTCCACCCAGCCCCTGGCCCTGGCCTCGGTCGGCTGCGTGTGGAAGAACCCTCCGGGCGAGACCGCGACCCGGCTCATCGAGAAGGTTGGCCTCAAGGGCAAGCGTCTCAACGGCGCCGAGATCTCCGCGAAGCACGCCAACTTCATCGTGAACCGCGGGGGCGCGGCGGCGTCCGACATCAAGGCGCTCATGCAGCTCACGCTCGACCGCGTGCGCAACCACTTCGGTATCACGCTCGAGCCC
>DATFGS010000590.1:0-5363 GCA_035249225.1 Candidatus Methylomirabilota bacterium
GCGCGACCTCGCCGAGCGCTGGAAGGAGGAGGGCCACTACCTCCGCTCCCACGCGCTCCAGGCGCTGGCCATCGAGACCGCGGAGGCCTTCGCCGAGATGCTGCACGCCCGCCTGCGCACCCAGTGGGGCTTCCCGGACCCCCCCGGGCTGCCGCTCCAGGACAAGCTGAAGGCCCACTACCGCGGCATCCGCGTCTCGTTCGGCTATCCGGCCTGCCCGGATCTCGCCGACCAGCGCATCCTGTTCGACCTCTTGAAGCCGGAGCAGGTGGGGCTCGGCCTCACCGAGGGCTTCATGATGGACCCGGAGGCATCGGTCTCCGCGCTGGTCTTCCATCACCCCGAGGCCAAGTACTTCAAGGCCGAGTAGCCGGACGCTCCCGAGCATGCCGAGCCTGCTGCAGGCCCCCGGTGTGAGCGCCCGCTTCCTCGACTTGCTCGCCGGGGAGGCGCTCGACCGGAGCCGGGTCCTCGACGTGGGCTGCGGCGCGGGACGCATCTCGCTCGCGCTCGCGCCCGCCTCGAAGTGGGTCGTGGGCCTCGACCGCGAGGCGCCGCTGATCGAGGAGGCCCGCCGGCGCGCGACCGCCGCGAAGCTCACCAACGTCGAGTTCCACGAGGCCGACGTCGAGGCCGACCCGTACGAGCCGTGGCGCCCGGACCTGGTCACCGCCCACCTCTGCGCCTCGGACGCCATCATCGAGCGCGCGGCCCGGGCGCTGGCTCCGGGCGCCTGCCTCGCCATGGTGTCGTTTCACGTGGACCAGTGGAAGGAGACCGGCAGGGTCTCGCGGTTCGCGTACGACGAGGGCCGCATGCGCGCCGCGCTCGAGGCCCGCGGCTTCGCGGTCGAGGCGCTCGAGGTCGAGCGGGACGTGCGCCACTTCGACTCGGTGGAGCAAGGCCTGGCCGCCGCGGTCGGGCTCGAGGACCGCTGGAAGGCCGACGGCCGCTGGTTCCGCTACATCGCGTTCCTCGAAGGAGGCGGCCGCACCCTCACGCGCAGCCATCTCATCGTGAAAGCCCGGCGCGCGTAGTGCTGGCCACGCTCGCGCTCACGGAGTCGGTCAAGGCCCTCGCGCTCGAGCTGGGCTTCGACCTCGTGACCACGGGCCCGGCCGCGCCCCCCGAGCACGGCGCCGCCCTCCGGCGCTGGCTCGCGGCGGGCCACGCCGGCACCATGGGCTACCTGGAGCGCCGGGTGGAGGAGCGCCTCGATCCGGCGCGCGTCCTGCCCGGCGCGCGCTCCGTCCTGTGCGTGGCGCTCAACTACTTCCAGGGCGAGCCGGGGGATGCGTCCTGGCGGCCGGTGGCCCGCTACGCCTGGGGGCGCGACTACCACGACGTCATCGGGCCGCGGCTCGAGCGGCTCGCCGGCCATCTGGCCGAGACCGCCGGCGCCCGCAGCCGGGGCTACGTGGACACGGGACCCGTCCTCGAGCGCGACCTCGCCGCGCGGGCCGGCCTCGGCTGGATCGGCAAGAACACGATGCTGCTCCATCCCCAGATCGGGTCCTGGTTCTTCATCGGCGTCCTGCTGACCACCGCGGAGCTCGCTCACGATCAGCCCCTCGCCGATCGCTGCGGCACCTGCCGCGCCTGCCTGGACGCCTGTCCGACCGGCGCATTCGTCGCCCCCTACGTGCTCGACGCCCGGCGCTGCGTGTCCTACCTCACCATCGAGCACCGCGGCGAGATCGATCCGGACGCCCACGCCGGGATGGCCGGCTGGCAGTTCGGCTGCGACATCTGCCAGGACGTCTGTCCCTGGAACCGGAAAGCCCCCGTCACCCGGGAAGCCGCCTTCGCGCCGGCCGCGCCGTTCCCCGGGGCCGCGACCGTCTCGACCATGGACGACGAGGCGCTCCGGCGCCGCTTCGCGGGAACGCCGCTGCTTCGAGCGAAGCCTTCGGGACTCAGGCGCAATGCTCGGATCTACCTGGAGAATCAGCCGTGAACCTCGACATCGGGCTGATGACGTTCGATCTCCAGGCGGTGCCCGCGTACGCGCGGCGGGCGGAGGAGATGGGCTTCGGCGCGATCTGGTCGGCGGAGACCCGGCACGACCCGTTCCTGCCTCTGGCCGTCGCGTCCACGGCCACCTCCCGCGTCGGCCTCGGCACCGCGATCGCGGTCGCCTTCCCGCGGAGCCCCATGATCCTGGCCCACATCGCGTGGGACCTGCAGAACGCCTCGGGCGGCCGGTTCAGCCTGGGCCTGGGCTCGCAGGTGAAGGCGCACAACGAGCGGCGCTTCTCGGTGCCCTGGGAGCCGCCGGGGCCGCGGATGCGCGAGCTGGTCCAGGCGCTCCGCGCGATCTGGGACTGCTGGCAGCGCGGCACCCCGCTCGACTTCCGCGGCCGCTCCTACCGCTTCGACCTCATGACGCCCTTCTTCAACCCGGGCCCCATCGAGCATCCGCGCATCCCGATCTACCTGGCCGGGGTCAATCCGCAGATGTGCCGGATCGCGGGCGAGGTGGCGGACGGCCTGCACGTCCACTCCTTCCACAGCGCCCGCTACCTGCGGGAGACCGTCCATCCCGCGGTGCAGGAGGGGCTCCACCGCGCCGGCCGCTCGCGCGTCGACTTCACGTTCCGCGCATCGACGATGGTGGTCCTGGGCGACACCGAGGAGGAGCGGCGGCGGAACGCGCGGGCGGTGAAGAAGCAGATCGCCTTCTACGCGTCGACCCGCACGTACCAGGCGGTGCTCGCGGTCCACGGGCTCGAGGATCTCGTCCCGCGCCTGCACGCGAAGTCGCTCGCGGGCGACTGGGAGGGCATGGCCGATCTCATCAGCGACGAGACGCTCGATCACTTCGCGGTGAGCGGGTCGTTCGCGACCATCGGGGAGCGGATCCGCGAGCGCTACCGCGGCCTCTACGACCGGACCCAGCTCTACCCGTCGTTCCAGCCCTCGCTCGACGATCCGCGCTGGCCCGCAGTGCTGGCCGGCTTCCGGGGCGCCTGAGAGCCTATGCTACAATCCGACCGCGAGAGGAGATCGGCATGGCCATCCTGAAGGTCGCGCGTCTCGGACACCCGGTGCTTCGCAAGGTCGCCGCTCCCGTCCCGGTCAGCGAGATCCGGTCCACGGAGACCCAGCGGCTGATCGACGACATGATCGAGACGATGCGCGAGTACAACGGGGCCGGCCTGGCCGCGCCGCAGGTTCACGCGCTCAAGCAGATCTGCGTCATCGAGGTCCACGGCAACCCGCGCTACCCCGACGCGCCCGCTATCCCGCTGACCGTCCTGATCAACCCAGTGGTGACCCCGCTCACCGAGGAGATGGAAGACGGCTGGGAGGGCTGCCTCTCGGTCCCCGACATGCGGGGCGTCGTCCCGCGCTTCGGCTCGGTGCGGCTCGAGGCGCGCGACCGCGAGGGCAACCCGATCGAGGTGGTGGCCAAGGAGTTCTTCGCCCGGGTGATCCAGCACGAGACCGATCACCTGAACGGCATCGTCTACGTCGACCGGATGCGCGACCTGTCGACGCTCACGCACCTGGCCGAGTGGAACCGCTACTGGCTCGGCGACCAGGAGCAGGACGACTAGCCGGAGCCGCCCATCAAGGCCGTCGCCGTCGTCCGCGATCTCTTCTTCGTCGCCCGCATCCGG
The DNA here is from genome assembly GCA_035249225.1 of Candidatus Methylomirabilota bacterium. Classification (GTDB taxonomy): domain Bacteria; phylum Methylomirabilota; class Methylomirabilia; order Rokubacteriales; family CSP1-6; genus CAMLFJ01. The sequence continues at coordinate 3,624 of DATFGS010000590.1, forward strand.
GAGACCGCCCGCCTGGTCGGCACCCCACTGGTCTTCGCCCGCACCCCCGAGGAGCTGGCCGCCGCCCTCGAGGGGGAGCCGCCCGCCCTGGTCATCGTGGATCTCACGACCAGCGGCTGGGATTATGAAGCGATCTTCATGACCCTGGAGCGGGTGCCCGCCGCGCCGGTGCTCGGCTACACCACCCACGCCCTCGCGCGAACGACCCAGCCGCTGCACGCCCGCTGCCGCCGGGTGGTGACCAAGGAAGCGCTGACCCAGGAGCTGCCCGATCTCCTGCAGCGGGGCCTCGCCGCGTGACCTCCGCCGAGTTCGTCGCCCAGCTCGACGAGACCAACCAGGCGGTCCTGCGCCGGCTGGAGCCCGAGGCCACGCTCAAGCCCGAGGTGTCCGGCACGCTCAACGTCACGAACCTCCTGAAGGTGGCGCTCAAGAACGAGATCGAGGCCACCGAGATCGCCGCGCGCTGGCTCGTGGCCACCCCTGACGTCGAGGTGAAGATGGCCTTCGCGCGGCAGGCGGGCGACGAGGCCAAGCACTACCGGATGATCGCGGAGCGGCTCGCGGAGCTGGGCTTCGACGCGCGCGCCTTCGACCCGCTCGCCCAGGGCTTCGGGCCCCTCTTCAAGTATCTCGACTCGCTCGGGACCACCGTCGAGCGGGTGGCGGCCGGCCAGTTCACCCGCGAGGCCGTCGCGGTGGTCAAGAACCGGCAGTTCATCGAGTTCTGCGACCGCGCGGGCGACCGGGTCACCGCCACGATGTACCGGGACGTCATCGAGCCGGACGAGCGCTTCCACCACCAGCTCGGCCGCTCGCTCCTGCTCAAGCTGGCCACCACGCCGGAAGCCCAGGAGGCGGCGCGGCGGGCTTCCGCGCGCACGCTGGCGCTGGCGGAGGAGCTGCAGGGCGCGGCCCTCCGGACCGCCGGTATCCACCACGCTCCCGGGTGTTGATGGACGCCGACCCGGCGCTGGCCGCGTTCGCGGTGGCGGTGGATCGCCCCGACGACCAGATCCACCTGGCCCGCGCCGCCCTCCTCATCGCCGCCGGCGATCAGGCCGATCTCGACGTGGACGCCTACCTCGGGCGCCTCTCTGCGCTCGCGGAGGCCGCCGAGCCGGCCCGGCGGGCCGAGGACGCGCTCGGCCGGCTCCACCGGCTCCGCGAGTACCTCTTCGAGGAGCTGGGCTTCTCGGGTGACCGCGACGACTACTTCGATCCGCGCAACAGCCATCTGAACGAGGTCCTGAATCGCCGGCTCGGCATCCCGATCACGCTGTCCCTCGTGCTCATCGAGGTCGGCCGCCGGCTCGACCTGGAGATGGAGGGCATCGGGCTGCCCGGGCACTTCATCACCGCGGCCCGCATCGCGGGCGAGCAGGTGCTGCTCGATCCCTTCAACCGCGGCGCGCTCCTGACCACCGAGAGCTGCCGGGAGCTGGTCAGCCGCGCCCTCGGGCGGCCGGTGCGGCTCGCCCCGGAGCACTTCGCGCCGGTCGGCAACCGCCAGTTCCTGACCCGGATGCTCGCCAATCTGAAGGGCGTCTACTGGCGTCGCGAGGCCTGGGACAAGGTGGTCGGCGTCATCGACCGCCTGCTCGTGCTCAATCCCGCCTCGGCGGGGGAGCGGCGGGACCGCGGCGCGGCCTGGAGCAACATGGGCCGGCTCGAGCGCGGCGTGGCCGACTGGGAGCAGTACCTCACCGACTTCCCCAACGCGGCGGACCACGAGCAGGT